>DRFQ01000002.1 GCA_011050465.1 Candidatus Nealsonbacteria bacterium
GAAAAACCAATTTCTGAGATGACAATAGAGGAACTTAAAGTTAAGATTGCGGAAATTTCAGCTTTCATTGCTCAATTAAAAGCTCAGATAGCTCAACTCCTGGAAAAGGAGGTCACTGAAGAAATCCCAGCTAATTACAGATTCACCATTAATCTTGAATATGGCCAGACAAATGATGACGTCAGATATTTACAGATCTTCTTAAAAGCCCAAGGGCAAGAGATTTATCCTGAAGGCATAGTGTCTGGTTGGTTTGGCCCTTTAACTAAGAAAGCGGTAATTCATTTTCAGGAAAAATATGCTCAAGACATCTTAGTCCCCTGGGAATTAACTGCGGGAACAGGTTTTGTCGGGCAGACAACAAGAGATAAGATTAATGAGATTTTAGGAAATTAGCTATTAATGTTGACGATGAAGGAGGATTCGTCCCGCCCCTTTTTATATATAAAAGAAGCTCTCGATTTGATAATAAGAGCGATAAAAAATAGTGGCTATCAACAGAAAATAGAAATTGGCTTAGATTGTGTTGCTTCCCAATTCTTTAAAAAAGGGAACTATGAATTAGATAAAACAATTTTTACTCGAGAAGACCTTTTAACTTTTTATCGAGAACTTGTAAAAAAATACCCAATTTTATCTATCGAAGACCTTTTTTTGAAGAAGATTGAATAGGATTTCAAAAATTACCCAAAATTCAGAGCAGAAAATTATTATTTCGCATCGGGGAGCCTTTCGACTCTGCCACTCGCTATCGCTTATGGCTTCGCTCAGGGCTTCGGCCGTGAGCTCAGCCGAACGGGCACGAACGGCAAGTACATATTTGGACTAGACAAGATTTCTTCATGAGGGAGCGAAGATAAAGGAAGCTGAGTTTACCGAAGCTTGATATAAACTAATACCCGCCTTAATTGGCGAGGTTTTTTATTGACAAAGAACTAAGGATGCAATAAGGTTAAGTAGCGGTCAATAGCACATTCTTAAGAAGGAGGGGAAAGTGCCTGGATTGCCCGAGGGTGTTACAATTGACAATGAAATATCTATTCGTATTGCTCAGGGCTTGGTTTACAACAACCTACTCGATCTCGTTGTGGCAGAAGCACGACGCATTGCCGACGATCGTGGGCATATTGTTTGGATCAAAGTGATTACATATCCTGGGTTCGAAAAAGAGCTTCTTCGAATAATCTTTCACCGTTGCTGCGGCTCAGAAAGCTTTTCTGAAGACTATAAGATTACAGAAGAAGACGACAAAATCAAGCTTATTATAAAAAATAAGTAACTATCAAGAGATTGAATTTTTAGCCCTATCAACAGGCACTAAGCGGCAAACGACACCAACTCAATGCCGCCTTTTTGTTTAGTAGAGCAATCAAATGAAAATGTCATCCTTGACAAGCGGGAGTAAATATGATATTTTAAGAACGTTCGATTCAAGAAGCCGTTGATGCGGTTTAACAAGGAGACAAAACCACGAGAACTGTTTGTGGTTTCGTTAGTTCGCGGAGCTGTCGTGATCTCCTTATATTATCGAGGAGATTTTTTGTTAGAATAAATTTGCTAATATGGAAATTCGAAATATAGCTATTATTGCTCATGTAGATCATGGGAAAACCACGCTTACCGATGCTATTTTATGGCAAACAGGGGCTGCAGATAGTGAAGTAAGTATGGACTCAAACACGCTTGAAAAAGAGCGTGGAATTACGATTTACTCAAAGAATGCTGCCGTATTATATAAAGATACTAAAATTAACATTGTAGATACGCCAGGGCATGTAGATTTTGGTTCTGAGGTAGAGAGAGTATTACGCTCTATTGATTCAGTGCTGTTGGTGGTGGATGCGCAAGAAGGCCCAATGCCGCAAACTCGTTTTGTATTACAAAAGTCTTTGGAGCTTGGATTGCGGCCCATATTAGTAATTAACAAAATCGATAAGTTGGCAGCAAACCCGGATCGTGTGCACAATAAAGTATTTGAATTGTTTGCAGAACTTGGAGCGACCGACGAGCAGCTCGATTTTCCAGTGGTATATGCCATTGCGAGAGATGGGATTGCAAAACGTAATCTTGCCGACGAAACAAAAGATATTACCCCGGTATTAGACATAATTATAGAGCATGTGCCGGTAGCTTCAAAAGATAGCGACGAGCCGTTTCGTGCTCAACCTTTTAATTTGGCATATGACAATTTTTTGGGGCGACTTGCAATTGTTCGTGTGTATAGTGGCAGCGTTAATGTTGGAGACACTGTATATGTGAAAAAGCATTCTGGACAGACTACAAGCCATAAGGCAACAAAACTCTTTACATTTGAGGGAGTTGTTAGAAAAGATGTACAAACCGTTGAAGCTGGCGATATTGCCATAATTGCCGGACTTCCAGATGTATATATTGGAGATACGTTGGCAAAATCTGCAGATGAAGCATTGCTCGAAAGTATTTCGGTAGACGAACCCACCATTGAACTTACATTTTTAGTAAACGACTCTCCGTTCGCTGGGCGCGAGGGAAAGTTCGTAACAAGTCGACAACTTCGAGAACGCTTAGAAAAAGAGCTTGAGGTAAACGTAGGATTAAAAATAGATTTTGACACACGGCTGACCGAACGATTTGTTGTGTACGGAAGAGGAGAATTGCACATAGCTATTCTTATTGAAAACATGCGTAGAGAAGGGTATGAGCTCCAGGTTTCTCAGCCCCAGGTCATTATAAAAGAAATTGACGGCAATAAGCATGAACCCTTTGAAGAAATTATAGCAGATGTACCAGAAGAGTTTCAGGGAACAGTTATTGAAAAGTTAAATTCTCGTGGAGCGAAATTGGTACATATGGAGATGCAAAAAGGCCGTTCTTTTATGCAGTTTGAAGGTCCGAGCCGCGGTTTATTTGGATATCGAAACCAATTTGCTATAGATACGAAAGGAAACGGAATTTTAGCAAGTCGGGTTGTTGGATACCGTCCATACGCGGGAGAAATTGCACATAGAAAAGTGGGGTCGATGATTTCTGGAGTAACCGGTAAGGCATTGGCCTATGCGCTCGATAACTTGCAAACCAGAGGTACCTTGTATATTAAAGCAAACACCGAAGTGTATGAGGGTATGGTAATTGGAAATATAGCAAAAGGAGAGCAAATGACGGTAAATCCAATTAAAGGCAAGCATCTTACTAATGTGCGAGCTGCAGCTTCCGATGACGCGATTAAGCTTACGCATCCCCGAATTATAACCATTGAAACGGGGTTAGAGATAATGGACAAAGACGAATATCTAGAAGTAACGCCTAAAAGTGTAAGGTTACGAAAGAAATATCTTACAGAAATAGATCGCACAAGAGCAAAACGAGAAAATAAGAACCTCTCGCTTCGCTCAAGAACCTTGATTCGCTAAGGTATAAAACATATAGCCTTGAATTAAGAACCTCTCGCTTCGCTCAAGAACCTTGATTCGCTAAGGTATAAAACATATAGCCTTGAATTAAGAACCTCTCGCTTCGCTCAAGAACCTTGATTCGCTAAAGAATAAAACATATAGTCTTGAATTAAGAACCTCTCGCTTCGCTCAAGAACCTTGATTCGCTAAAGAATAAAACATATAGTCTTGAATTAAGAACCTCTCACTCCGCTCAAAAATAAACAATATGTATAATCAAAGAACACCCGGAAAGCGGGTACGCGGAAAATTTACACAAAATACAAGATTTGGCCACTCAAAGAGAAGTGGCAGATTTCGTGGCGGGCCTTCACGATTTGCACCAAGAAAGGGCAGATTCAAAAGTCCAAAGCTCGACATTTCTTCTTTTATTAATAAAACAGCAGCTTCACCTATTTCAGAAAAAGTGTTTGTGCCGGAACATTCATTTGCAGATTTTGAGCTAAACTCTACATTGTTACGCTCCATTGAACAGAGGGGATATTTGCAGCCAACTCCTATTCAAGATAAAATTATTCCTTCTATTCTTCGAGGAAAAGATGTGGTTGGGCTTTCGAATACGGGAACCGGCAAAACAGCAGCGTTCCTGATTCCGCTTATTGAGAAGGTTTTACAAAATCCGCATGAACAAATTCTTGTTGTACTTCCCACTCGGGAACTTGCGTTGCAAATAGAACAAGAGCTCCAGAGCATTACGAAACACATGCGTATATATTCCATAACGTGTATAGGGGGAGAGCACATAAGGATACAAATTCGACAATTGCGGTATAAAAGTAATTTTATTATTGGCACTCCAGGGCGTCTTATTGATTTAGTAAAGCGAGGTATTCTCATATTGAATGGAGTGCATATAGTAGTACTCGATGAAGCAGATCGAATGCTCGATATGGGGTTTGTAAACGATATCCGGCTCTTAATGGCTCATGTGCCGGAAGAGCGGCAAACGCTTTGTTTTGCTGCAACTATGTCAAAAAAGATAGAGTTGCTTATTAATGACTTCTTAAAAAATCCAAGTACAATTTCTGTAAAAACGGCAGAAACTCCAGAAAATATTGAACAGGATATTGTGCGGGTTCGTGATTTAAACAAGGTAGACGTGTTGCACGATTTATTACAAAATAACGAATTTAAAAAAGTTTTGGTGTTCGGACGAACAAGGCGTGGAGTAGAAAATTTGTCACGCACATTGACACGACGCGGGTTAAAAATAGAGTCTATTCATAGCAATAAAACGCAGGCACAGCGAAAACGAGCCTTGTTGAGCTTTAAGAATAATCGTGTGCAGGCTTTGGTGGCAACCGATGTTGCTGCGCGTGGGTTACACATTGATAATATTACGCACGTTATCAACTATGAAATTCCGGAAACATACGATGATTACATTCATAGAATTGGAAGAACTGGCCGTGGGACTAAGCGAGGAAAAGCCTTAACATTTGTTGATTAAAAAATAAAGAATAGGAAAAGCCTTAGCTGTCAATTTTGCCGTAGTAAAGTGGGTTTAGCTTAGGTGGTTTTTTCTCATTCCTTTTTTGCGGACAGTGAAGTTTTTCGTACTAAACAGGTCCGAACCCTAGTACCAGAGCGAAGCTCGGTACGGGGCGCAGCATCCTTCCTTCATCTCCTCCTACGCTAAAGCTACGGACGGATAAAGAAGATTTCGGAAGGACAAAGCGTCTCACCAGGGGGAGTTAATAACAAGAAATCGCCAAGCCCGTCTAAGTTTTATCTTGCAAAATTTAGGTGGGCAAGCCCGCCCAAGTTCGCCTCTGCGGCGAATTTAGTTGGGCAAGAAGGCGGTTTTTTTGGTTTCAGGTTTGATTATTTTGGTGAGGCTTGATATAAAGTTAATAGCACCTTTTACTTTACTAATAAAATAAACTGGAAAGAGGAGGTAGCCATGTTGAAGTGTAGATTTTGTGGTAATGAATACGAAGTATCCTCCCAATCAGAGCATTGCGAGAAAATGCATCAGATGATAATGTCAGCTGTAGAGCGATCAGGGGAGAGAGCAGCAACAAGGCGAATGTTGAAGTTTGATAGCTACGTAACTGATCTTGGAATGTCACGGTTTTTAATATTAAGAGAAGGATTAAGGACTCTTGGCAAAAAACTTGCTACTCGCGTTGAAGAGGCAGTATTGGGTAAAGGTCATTATAAGCAAGGACGCTGGAGCTATAAATATAGACGCTATGTTGGCTCTAAGTGGCGAGAGAAGCCTAATTTGCAAGATATACCTGTTTTGATTTCTTTAGGTATCCCACCCGTCTTCCTTGAAGAACTTGAGGCCCTATATAAGCGGAAACGAAAGCTGGAAGGTTTAACTGCAAATCCAAGTAAGGTTACCGGCTCACCTTAAGAACTCTTAGGAGTTCTTTTTTTTATTCCTTCAAATGTAGACAGTTTCTAGTATTGTTCAGTTAAGAGAGTTAAAGTTGATCTTTCAACTCCAACTCCCCCTATAAACCAATCCATTCAATGAGTTCAGGGTCGTCCTGAGTGAAATCGAAGGACGATAAATTCAGCGTAAACTAACACTCGCCTTAAAAAGAAGGTGGCCCCGTACAGAAGCAGAGCCCAGCACCAGAGCCGAGCACGGTGTTGGACCAGTCCCGAACTGAACTTCGTTCTAGTTCGGGGCTTTATGCGGAGTAAATTTCTTGATAGAATAAGATAATTAACCAAACTTATGAAGCTTGAAAGATTTAAAAATAATCCTATTTTAACTTCAAACAAAAAAAACAAATGGGAAGCTGGGGCAGTTTTTAATTGCAGCGTTGTATTTGATAATGGTATTTTTCATATGGTTTATCGGGCGATTAATTCTGGTTTTTACCCTTTTAAGACAGAGAATAACCGTTTAGGTTATAAAAATTTTATATCTTCCGTAGGATATGCAACTAGTCAAGATGGAATACACTTTAAAAGACATAATAAGCCCCTTTTAAGACCCGATAAAAAATGGGATTGCTACGGATGCGAGGATCCAAGAATTACTAAATTCGAAGATAAATTTTATATTTTTTATACGGCGATGAGTTCACCCGCCTATACTCCCGGAGTATCAAGTATCGGGCTTGCCATCACCAAGGATTTTAAAAAAATGCGTAAATATGGCGTGGTTGGGCCTCAAATCGACGCAAAAGCCGCAGCGTTTTTCCCGGAAAGAGTTAATGGGAAGATAACAGTGATTTTCACATGGCAACCCGGTACTCCTCTATCATCTATTGCTGTTGCTTTTTTTGATAATCTCAAACAACTTTTACACCCAACTAAGTTTTACTGGAAGAGTTTTCTTTCGTCAATAAATAAACATATAATTCTTTCGCCCAGAAGAGGTGTTCTTAGGGGACACGAGGTTGGAGCACCTCCATTAAAAACACTTAGGGGTTGGTTGCTTATTTATTGCGGCGAAGACAAAAAAGAAGTATGGAGTGTTAGCGCTGTGCTGTTGGATTTAAAAAATCCTAAAAAGATAATAGGATATTCAAAGAGACCAATCTTAAAACCAGAGAAAAAATACGAAATCAAAGGACTTATTCCAAATGTAACCTTTCCCGAGGGGGCCGTTGTAGTAAAAGATAAACTATTCGTCTACTATGGAGCAGCAGATAAGACTTGTTGTTTGGCAATATGTAATCTGAACGATTTATTAAAGTCGTTATTATAAAATAATATCGCAGGCCGTGCTTGTTGAGCTATCTATCAAGTGGAATAAATCGCCAAGCCATGCTTTCTGCCACGTTTGTCTTAACTTTTGTTTTACGGACAGGTGAAATAGAATACAATAAAAGAAACCATATATTATTTTTTTAAAAATATAAGAAATCAACATGTTAAGAGAAAGATTAGATGAAAGTCAAAAAGAAATTATAAGGATTTATCAGGAAACTTCTAGGGCGAAAAAAGAAAAAAAGCCCACTCTCACCAGGAAAGAAGTAGCGAAGTTGTTTTTTGAAAGATCCGGCACCAAACGTTCTAGCTGGAAAAATTCTTTACTGGACTCTTTATTTACAAAAGAAGACGAAACGGATAAAAAATTAGCAGAACGGAGATTCCCCTTAAAGATAGAAACCGAACGAGAGACCGTGGCCAGGCGGACTGAAGAACTGAGAAAGCCTGCGGGTGATATAACCGATTGGAAAAAAAGAGTTGGCTTAAAATCTGGATTAAGAGGAATTTATAGCAAAAAACAGACAGTTCTTAGAGAGAGTTTAAAGGATTTAGTAAAAAAAGGATATTTGGAGAGATCCGGGTCTGGCATTAGTAGTAAGTATAAGGTTACTGAAAGAGCCCTGAAAGTTAAAATTCCGAGATTTTAAAATTTTTTTCCATAAATCAAAAGGACTTCAAATTAAAAGAGCTTACTCGGCGGAGTAGGCTTTTTTATTTGCCTTAAAATTCCTAAAAACATTTCATAAGTTTTAAATTTACCATTTTTAAGACAAGCCTTGACAATGTTTTCGGTTAGTTTTATGATATAAGATATAGATGGACATCAATATGTTAACCAAAAATTGTCCCCAATGTTTTAAAATATTATCTGATAAAAGCCGGGCTAAAATTATTTACTACCTTGGAAAAAAGAAAAAATCTAATGTTAAAGAAATTAACTCGCTTTTTAAATTGCGGCAGCCCACTGTTTCTCATCATCTAATAGTTTTAAAAAAAATAGGCATTCTGAAATCAAAAAAAGCCGGCAAAGAAGTTTATTATTTTTTCAATACAAAATATTCCTGCTCTAAATGTAATCTTTTTAAAACTCCTTTCTTTAAATAATTATGAAAAAAATTTATTTAGACTATGCGGCCATAACCTATACGGACAGAAGAATTGTTCGGGCAATGGAGCCTTATTTTGAAAAGATTTATGGCAATCCTTCTTCGATTCACAAAGAGGGCAGAAAAGCAAAATACGCGCTCTATCAGGCCAGAAAAAAAATCGCTCAGATTTTAAATTGCCAGTCGACCGAAGTGATTTTCACTGGCTCTGGCACAGAAAGCTGCAATTTGGCAATCTTTGGCATGGCGGAGAACTTCTCCGGAAAGAAGGGCCACATAATTACTTCTCAGATTGAGCATCACGCTGTCTTGAGGCCATGTGAAAAATTAGAGAAAGAAGGATTCAAAGTAACCTATTTGCCGGTTAATCGAGAGGGGATAATTCAAATTTCTGATCTAGAGAAAGCAATAAAACCAGAAACAATTTTGGTGTCTATAATGTATGCCAACAATGAGATTGGCACTATTCAGCCCGTAGCCGAAATAGGAAAGTTAATCAAGAAGTTAAATATTATTCGTCCTCCAAATTCTAAAATTTATTTCCACATTGATGCTTGTCAGGCAGCAGGGTTTTTGGACCTTAGTGTCAATAAATTAGAGGTTGATCTTTTGAGTTTGAACGGCTCAAAAATTTATGGGCCAAAAGGGATTGGACTATTATTTGTCCGTCTGGGAACTCCTATTAAACCAATGATTTTAGGAGGCGGCCAGGAAGAGGGACTTAGATCAGGAACCGAAAATTTAGCTGGGATTTGTGGCTTTGCTAAAGCTTTAGAAATAGCGCAAAGAGAGAAGAAAAAAGAATCTGCAAGACTGATAAAATTGAGAAACTATTTAATTTCTGGGATTGAAAAAAAAATCCTCAAGGTTGTTTTGAACGGCCACAGAGAAAGAAGGTTACCCAACAATGTGAACGTATCTATTTTAGATATTGAGGGGGAGGCTGCTCTTCTTTGGTTGGATAAATATGGAATTTATGCTTTGACCGGGTCTGCTTGCGACTCGCAGAGTTTAGAGCCATCACACGTTATTTTAGCTCTAGGCCGTCCTTACGAGCACGCCCATGGTAGCTTGAGATTCTCTCTGGGCAGAAAAACAACAAAAAAAGATATTGATTATCTTTTAAAAGTCCTGCCGAGGGTCGTTAAAACTTTGAGAGAAATTTCTCCAATTTCTTTGCAGTTTGGTAAAAAATCTTTAGCTTTGGAGAAAGCTTTTGTTAAGGATAAACCACATTGGGAGAAGCGATAGCTTCTCCTAATGTGGCACAGGAGGGGTCGGGAGGATTGGGTATCCTCCCGTGGTGGAAAAACAGCGAGCGAAGCGAGCGTTAGAAACCGAAGGTGTCTAAGGAACGAGCCCAAAAAGCGAGACCGAAGGTCGAGCGCCAGCCAAAGACTGGAAGAGGGCGAGTGACCTCAGTGGGAAAAATAATAATAATAACATGATTAAAAGAAGCAAAAATTTTAAAATTGCCGATGTAATCAGTAAATCAACAGGTAAAAGTTGGGCTTATTCAGAAATCGTTAAAGAACATTTTTTTCATCCTAGAAATTTATTATTAAAAGATCCAAAGCCCGACGAATTTAACGCCGAAGGCCAGATCGGTTCTCCGGCCTGCGGAGACGTCATGCGAATGTGGGCAAAAATTGATTCCAAGACAGAAAGAATTAAAAAATTAAAATGGCGAACATTCGGTTGTGGCTCGGCTATCGCTACAACTTCCATATTTTCAGTAATGGTTACCGAAAAAGAAGGAATGAAAATTGACGAAGCTTTAAAAATTAAGCCCCAGGATATTATGAAAAAGTTAGGAGGACTACCGGCCAGAAAAGTCCACTGTTCGGTTTTGGCCGATAAAGCCTTTCAGGCAACGATTAATAGTTATTTCAGAAAAACTGGCCAGCATCATCGGATAATTATTGAAGGCCAGAAAGTACTTGATCCGAAAATTAATTTAACAGACAAAGATATTGAGGAAGCTGTTTTGGAAGGGGCGAGAACGATTGAAGATCTGCAAAAAAGATTAAAGGTGGGAATTGGCAATCCAGAAATAATACCAGAAATTGAACAGCTTTTAAGATTTTACCAGGAAAAATATTACGGATAATTTTCCAAAATAATCTTGACCTTTATTAAATAATAAAATAAGATAAAATAAGAAAAGAATTTTATCCTTCGACAAGCTCAGGACACTTCGATTTGCTTGCACTGAGGACTTCGATCGAGCCTCAGTCGAGAGCCGAGGCCTGAGCGAAACGAAGGACGAGTCGAAGTGTGAACGGTGCAAATTTTACCCACAAATCTCAAGAGGCAATACTTAGGGCGCAGTCATTAGCCTCAGAAAGAGGGCAGCAGCAAATTGACGCTTTACACCTACTTTTTTCGCTTCTAAACCAAGAAGGGGGCGTTGTTTTGATATTGTTCCAGAAATTAGGAATTGATATTGAAAATTTGAAAAAGAAGACTAAAGCCTCTTTAGATAAGATTCCAGTCGTTTCTTCTTCTCAAGCAACTTTTGGCCAATTTTATTTGACCCAGGATTTAGCCCGAGTTTTAGAAAAAGCCCGCCAGGAAGCGATGAAAATGGGAGATGAATTTGTATCAATTGAGCATCTATTCTTAGCTTTACTAGATACTGATACCAAGGCCAAAGAAATTCTCAAAGAGGCAACCTTTTTGCAAAAAGGAGGAACTGCGGTTTTGGAGTTTGGCCAATTAGATTATGAAACAGTTCTTAAAACTTTAGCTAAGATTCGAGGGGGACAGAGAATTACAGACCCGGAACCTGAATCAAAATACCAAGTTATTGAAAAATATGCCCGTAATTTGACCTTATTAGCCAAACAAGGAAAACTTGATCCAGTTATTGGCCGGGAAGATGAAATTCTAAGATTAATGCAGGTTTTGTCCAGAAGAACAAAGAACAATCCGGTTTTGATTGGCGAGGCAGGTGTTGGAAAAACAGCCATTGTCGAAGGATTGGCCCAGAAAATTATTAAGGGAGATATCCCGGAAAGCCTTAAAGAGAAAGAAATTATTGGTTTGGATTTGGGAGCCTTGGTAGCCGGCACTAAATACCGGGGAGAATTTGAAGATCGGGTTAAAGCCCTGCTTAAAGAGATTAATCGGGCAGCCGGCCGTTATATTTTATTCATTGATGAGCTTCATACTTTAGTGGGGGCAGGAGCTGCCGAGGGAGCCATTGATGCTTCGAATCTACTGAAACCTGCCTTAGCCAGAGGAGAACTGAAAGCTGTTGGAGCTACTACCCTTAAAGAATATCAAAAATATATCGAAAGGGACGCGGCCTTAGAAAGAAGATTTCAGCCAATTTATGTGGCAGAACCTTCGACCGAAGATGCCGTTGCTATTTTAAGAGGAATTAAAGAAAAATATGAGCTTCATCATGGGGTGAAAATCAAAGACTCTGCCTTAGTGGGAGCAGTTGAGTTTTCAGCCCGTTATATCGCAGATAGGTTTTTACCAGATAAAGCAGTTGATCTGATGGATGAGGCAATGTCAGCCAGAAGATTAGAAATTGAGTCAGAACCTACTGAATTAGATGTTCTTAAAAGAGAAATTCAGAAACTAGCAATAGAAAAAGAGGCTCTAAAAAGCGAGAAACCTGTCAACAGCAAAAGATTGCGGGCTATTGCAAGGCAATTAGCTGATTTAGGCGAAAAAGTAAGAGCGATTGAAACCCGTTGGCAGACAGAAAAAGAAATTATTACCAAGATTAAAAATCTTAAGAAAGAAATAGATACGGCTAAATTTGAAGTTGAAAGGTATCAAAGTCAGGCTAATTTGCAAAAGGTGGCTGAAATAAAATATGGAAAGATTCCCGAATTGTTAAAGACATTAAAAAGAACTGAGCAAAAATTAGCTAATTTCCAAAAAGGGAGAGCTCTCTTGAGAGAAGAGGTGACAGAGGAAGATATTGCTCAGGTTGTTTCTCGTTGGACGGGAATTCCGACAACCCGGCTTTTAGAAGAAGAAGCTAGAAAATTAGAAAGAATGGAAAAAATTATTTCTCAACGAGTAATCGGCCAGCCGGAAGCAATTCTGGCCATTGCCAATGCTCTTAGGCGTTCAAGGGCCGGCATTGCTGAAGAAAATAAACCCTTGGGTTCTTTTATGTTTTTGGGTCCGACCGGAGTAGGAAAAACAGAAACTGCAAGGGCTTTAGCCGAGTTTTTGTTTAACGATGAAAACGCCTTAGTTAGGCTGGATATGTCAGAGTATATGGAAAAGCATACGGTCTCCAGGATGATAGGTTCTCCTCCCGGTTATGTTGGTTATGAAGAAGGGGGACAGTTAACTGAAAAAATTAGGCGAAGACCATACAGCGTCATCTTATTAGATGAAATTGAGAAAGCTCATCCTGAAGTCTTTAATATTTTACTTCAAATTTTAGAAGATGGCAGATTAACCGATACCAAAGGAAGAACGGCCTCTTTTAAGAACGCTATCTTGATTATGACCTCAAATGTTGGCTCGGACTTAATTATGAAGATGGGAAAGCTTGGTTTTGATACTCAGGACGAAGATTCTTCCCAAAAAGAAAATCTGAAAGAGAGAGTAACAGAAGCCCTAAAAGAAAGCTTCAAACCAGAATTTTTGAACCGAATCGATGAAATCATTATTTTTAATTATCTTGGCAGGCCAGAAATTAAAAAGATAGTTGATCTTGAACTGGAAAAAGTCGCCTTAAGATTAAAGAGTAGAGAAATTCAATTAGATTATTCAGAGAAAGCTAAGGAAATTTTAGCTGACCAAGGCTTCGATGCTAATTTAGGAGCCAGACCTCTAAAGAGAATTATTCAGAAAAAAGTTTTAGATCCTCTTTCTTTGATGATTGTTTCTGGCCAAGTGAAAGAAAGAGAGAGGGTTTTGGTTGATGCTAAAAACGGAGAAATTATTGTTCGGGGAGTGCGGGATTTTTCAAAAATGAAACTAAAGAAACCAAAAAAAGTTTTAGCTAAATAATTTTGAGCTGTCTTTTAGGGTTGTATTGAGGTAATGAAAAAATCCATTCTAAAAGTTTTTTTTATTTTAATAACAGGAGCCCTGGGAGGAATGATCTTTCAGGCTTTTATTTTGCCTTATTTAGCCACAAAAGAATATTTTAAGCAGTTTGAATTTGTAAAAATTCTAACCGAGAGAGAGGTGAACTTATACCCGAAAGAAACAGTTATCGTTAGAGAAAATAAAGCTCTTCAGGAGGCCGTTGAAAGAGTCGAAAGGTCAGTGATTGGAGTAAGAGCTCAATCAAAGCAGGGGGTAATTTTGGAGGGTTCGGGTCTCATTCTAACCACAGAAGGGCATGTCGTTGTTTTGGGCGATCTATTGCCCAAAGGCTATGATTTTAGTTTCTTTTGGGAGGGGGAAGAATTACCTTTCGAAGTTTTAGGGGTGGACAAAACAGGAAGTCTGGTAAAGATAAAAGTTGAAAAAACCAACCTCCCGACATTGCCTTTTGCTGATACGGAAAGGATAAAAATAGGGCAGAGAGTTTTTCTGGTCGGGATAGTTTTTGAAAATGGGAAGGCCAAAAAGATAGTTAACGAAGGCATCATTAAGACTTTTGACGAAGATTTCATCCGGACTAATATTTTTGAAAAGAGCTCTTTAGCCGGTTCTCCTCTGTTTGATATTGAAGGCAATGTCCTGGGATTGAACACAATCGACAAAGAGGGAAAGGTTATTGCAATTTCTGCCAAGAGAATTCAGGAATTTACAGGTTTCTAAAATTTCTAAATAATTTTTCAAATAAAATTGGCTTAAGAAGCCTTTTTTGTTTTGGGTTTTCATAGGACCGGACATGATTTTGCATTTAATGTTTTTTGACCATTGTTTTTAATTTTGGTATAATTTTTTTTAGGTGTTAATTATGGACAAAGAAGAATTTATAAAAACCGTCAAAAATCTTTATAATTTAACACTGCTTTTTCCCAAGAAGGAACCCTTGAGATATAAAATGCGGGAATTAGCAGATGATATTTTAGATAGCTTAATTTCGGCTTTAAGCACCAATCCCAATGTGCCCCAAAGTTTAGTTGCCGGGATTGAAAAAGATCTTGAAGTTCTTGATAGTTTTTTTGAAGTAGCTAAATCCCAGAATTGGGTATCGATCTCTGAAATCTTGAATCTTCAAAAAGATTATAGTAAAGTAAAAGAAGATTTTGAAAAATTTTCCGGAGAAAAAAACATTTCTGAAACCGAAACTCCAAAAAATCTTCTGGTGATTCCTAGAGATAATTTCAAGGTTGTTCCTGGGAGTCAAATCTCTTTGCGGCAGGAAAAAATCTTAGATATCCTTAAAAAAGAAAAAGAAAAACTTCAGGTTAAGGACTTAAAAGATATCTTTCCCCAGGTGAGCAAGAGGACTTTTCGTCGGGATTTCGAGCGATTAACGAAAAAAGGGTTAGTAATAAGGATAGGGGAGAAAAATAATACTTTTTACCAATTACCAGATGAGGTAGAGCCAAAATTGGGGTAGGACCGAGTCTAACTCGGTAGGACATAAGACATTATGTCCTACCATGTCAAACGTGGTCTTATTACTTGTCCCAACTAATATAATTTTATGGACAATCACCAAAAACACTTTAGTCAGCTTTACGATCAACATATTGATAAAATCTATCGTTTTGTTTTTCTAAAAGTAAGTTCTCAAGAAGTTGCTGAAGATTTGACTTCTGAGACATTTTTGCGAGGCTGGCGAGTTTTTAAGAACGGTGAAAAGGAAATTGTTAATCCTTCAGCTTTTCTTTATCAAATTGCCCGGAATTTGGTCACTGATTTTTATCGGGAAAAAGGCAAAACTCAGATAGTTTCAACTGAATTTACCCAAATTAAGGACCCTAGGATTGATTTAGAAGAAAAGGCCTTGATGGGGTCGGACATGGACACGGTCAAGCTGGCCATAAGTGGTTTAAAGGAAGATTATCAGAATGTAGTTATTTGGCACTACCTTGATGACCTATCTGTCCCAGAAATAGCCAAAATTATAGACAAACCAGAAGGGACAATAAGGGTAATGCTTCATCGGGCCTTAAAAGCTTTAAAAAGTGAAATTAAAGAGGCTTAGGTTGGAAAGACATTAAGGAGTGTAACCCCCACACCATAACGAAGATTTCCGTCAAATCATTAAGGTTTGACGGTAGGCGGATTCGTTTCACAAATTCGCATATCCTCGTTTGGTGTGGGGGTGTAACAAAATAGCTTAAAATCCGTCTTAATTTAAAGTAGGCATGACTGAGGCTGAATTCATTAAAAAAATTCAAGAACTCAAGCAGATTAAACCCAGAAAAGACTGGGTTGTTTTGATTAAAAGAGAACTTTTTAGCCAGGAGGCCGTTTCTTACAGAGGCCGGGCCTCTGTGTTTTTAGAGATTTTTCCCTGGCTATTCCATCATTATAAACCGGCTTTAGCCACTTTTGTTTTTTTGGGGATTATGACTATAGCTGTTTTTGGGTTCGCCCAAAACGCTCTGCCTGGCGACTTTCTTTATACTTTCAAAAAGGCTTCTGAAAAGGGTCAGGCTGTTTTTGTTTCAGAAACTGATAAACCTAAAGCTCAATTAGAGCTTGCTAATAGGAGATTAGAGGAATTAGTTGAAATTGCCGTAACCAATCAGACCAGTAAATTAGCCTCAGCTATTAACGAAGTCCAGGCAAGCGCCATCCAGGCGGCTAAGAATTTAAGAACGCCAAAAAAGATAACCAAAGAAATAGTTGAACAAACTAAGAAAATAGAAGAAAACAAACAAAAAGTTGAAGCTTTAGGGATATTGATTGGAGAAACTAAAGAACTAGATAATGCTCTAGCTCAGTTAGTTGAAAGGGAAATTAAGGACCTGGAGAGCCGAACTTTATCTGAAGAAGAAGCAGAGCTTTTAGAACAAGCTAAAGAAGACTATACGGCTGGAAATTTTTCTGCAGCTTTGGAAACAGTCTGGTTGATTTCTAACTAAGAGTTTTCCACAAGACATCCAATAATGAAGTGTTATAATAATTTTAATTTGTTTATGAATAGACGGGTCGTTGAACCCTGCCTTTTTGGATATTTGCTTGTCCTCCATAGCCTTTTGGCGAAAGAGGAACAGCCAAAATTTTTATATCCAAAAGGTCGAGGTCGGTCGATAATGGCCAATGTAAATAGTATAGATAATAATTAATTTATTCGAGAAAAAGAAAAATAAAAATTATGATGAAAAAAATTATATCGATTGTAATGATCTTAACAGTCTCCGCATGGTTGGTTGGTCCCGGAGTTGCCCAGGCAATAACAGCTGACGAACTGCAAGTTCAAATTGATGCTTTAATGGCTCAATTAGCTGATCTGCAGGCCGAATTAGCTGGTCTTACGGGTGAAACTCCAACTGTTGCAGGTTGTACGATTACTTCCTTTGACAGAAACCTTAGTGTGGGAGACACAGGGACTGACGTTAATTGTCTTCAGATTGTTCTAAACTCATCTTCTGACACTCAATTAGCTTCTTCTGGTGTTGGTTCTTCTGGAAATGAGACTTCTTACTTTGGTCCTTTGACTAAGGGTGGAGTTATCAAGTTCCAGGAAAAGTATGCTAGCGAAGTTTTAGCTTCCTGGGGATTGACTTCAGGAACCGGCTTTGTTGGTTCAACAACCAGAGCTAAATTAGATACTCTTTTAACAGCAGTTGCTGAAGAAGAAGAAGAAGAGGAAGAAGAAGTTCCTCCAGTATCTTCTGGCTTAGGTGTTTCTTTAGCCAGTGACACTCCGGCTTCTACCACAGTTATTACTGATAATTCTACTAATAATGTAGGACAAGTTTTAGTTCCCTTCACCACTATAAACTTTACAGCTGCTTCAGAGGGCAGTGTGACGGTTACAACTTTGAAGTTTACGAGAACTGGTATTGCTGCTGACGCCAACTTAGACAACACCTATCTTTACGAAGGTGATGCCAAGTTAGTAGAAGGAGGCACTCTTTCCAGTAAAGTCGTAACATTCAACGACGCTAGCGGAATATTTACTGTTCCAGCTGGTGGAACCAAATCCATCACTCTGAAGGCCAACTTAAACTACGATGTTTCAGCTGGTAAAACTATCGGCTTTAGTTTAGTTTCTGTCGATGACGTCACCTCAGACGCTTCAGCTGTTAGTGGAACTTTCCCAGTTACAGGTAACTTAATGAGCGTTGCTAATGCATCTGATTTAGGTTATTTATCCTTAACTGCTGGTAGCACACCAGGTTCAAGTGATATTGGAATTAATGCTCAAGATGATTATGAGGTTTGGAGAGTAACTGTCCAGGCTAATAACCAGGATGTAGACGTCGAGCAGATTATCTTCACGGAAGTGGGGAGTATTCTAACTGACGATTTACAAAACTTCGAACTTCTTGTAGGCGGTACAGTTATAGGAACATCCGAGATGGACAGCAACAATCAGGTAGTATTTGATTTCTCTGATTCTCCTTATACTATTACTAAAGGACAATCTAAGATCTTGAAGTTGTATGCTGACATTGTTAAAGGAGCTAACAAGACCTTTAAGTTCACCATTCAATATCCTACCGATGTAGTGGCTAAAGACACTAATTATGGCGTCTATGTTGCAAGTTATACTGGTGGTACTTGGTCGATAATTCAGCCAAGTGGTAATTACAAGATTAATGCTGGCGATTTATCTATAACCAAAGCCACTGATTCACCAGTTGGAAATGTTGCTAGAAATGCGACTACTGTCACTCTTGCTAAGTATGACTTTAAAGCAACTGGCGAAGATATAAAGGTTAGTAACTTAAATGTTACTTCTGATCATTCTGGTGAGACTGCTTCTACTTGGGGTTTGAATAATGGCATGATCTATTTGGATGGAATTCAGGTGGGAAGCACTAAGGATATCGCTGAATATGGACAAACTGCTACTAACTTTACCTTTGGTACTAGCTTTATTGTTGCAGCTGGCACTACCGGTGTTGTGGAAATTAAGGCTGATGTGAAAAATCGAGCTGGCACTACTGATAGTTTAACTGTCGATGCGACAATTACTATTCGTATTGAATCTGGTACTACTAATGCTCAAGGTAGGAGTTCTTTAACTGTTTTGAGCAGACCGGCTACAGCAAAAGCAGCCAATGCTTTAACGATTAAAGGTGGTTCCTTAACCTTTACCAAGCTCGGAGCTTATGGCACTCAATACACAGTAAAACCGAGTACTGGGTTTAAAATTGGTTCTTTCCAGATATTAGCTGGTTCTTCTGAAGGTATTAACGTTGATAGCATTACCGTTGACTTTGATGCTACCGAAACAGCTGATACTGAGAATTTACTCTTAAAAATCGGAGCTGACCAGATTGGTACTACTAAAGTAACCACTAGCACCTCCAACTTGTTCTCGGTTAATGTTGATTTAGCCGCTAGTGCAGCAAAAGTAGTTGATATCTATTCTGATGTTTTATCTACTGCTACCGGAACAACTGTCGTTGCAGACATCTACGGTACAGGAACGACAGCTGACACATCGGCTAGTGTGACTGCTTATACTTCCGGTTCTCCTTTGACTTTACAGACCATTAATATCACCACAGCCACGTTAGCTGTTGCTATTGCTTCTGATAATCCGGATGATGCCTTAGTTGTTGGTATGAGTCAGGATATGGTAATGGCAAAATATGAATTTTCTTCCCTTTACGAAGAATTCAATATTTCCGAAGTAAAGGTGTATGCCAGTAGTGAGGTAGACAGGACAGCTCCCCGCTATAATAAACCAAACTTCCCTGACTTCTTTTATGTCTGGCTTTCTTACCTAGATTCTGCTAGTGATACGCAAACTACTACCAAGAGAGCTGCTTTTGTCAATGGAATGATTCACTTTACCGGCCTGAATATGTATGTTCCAGCTAACGGAACAGCTAAACTTACTGTTTACGCTGACTTGAATGCTGTTGCTGCTGCTGGTTATGCTCTTCCTGGAGACAGGCCTCAGATTTCACTTGCTTACTACAAAGCCAATAGTGGTTCTATATCTTCATTTGAAAGACGCACAGGGAAATTAGTATATGCAGGAGACGGTGCAACTTTAAGTCCTATGACTTGGGTCGCCGATGGTGGAGCCTTATATGAGGAAACCACAAATGGTACAGGATCTTATGCTCTTAACTTTGCGGTTGGAACTCAAACTGCCAATGATGGATCTGAGCTTGATATTCCTCTAAGCGATCTAAACTTGACTGTAGCGGATTTTGTTACAGCTGGTGATTTGATCACTTTTTCTGCTTACTCAACCGTCACCGATACAGTCCCGATGGTCACCTTGTTCATGGATTGCGATCAGGATGGTTCATTGGATGGAGAAATGCTTTATTCTCCTAGTCAAACCATAACTGCTAGCACATGGACGAACATGTCATATGCTACCGAAACCAAGACATTTGATTGGTGGTCTAATGATACAGATGCTGCAGGTTGTGATGCCGATGCTAATTCTGGATCAGGCGTTCTTATGTCTACCATGGATACAGACGTTGTGATTCTGGGAGCTAGTTTCTCCGTATGGGGCGGTAGTAACGCAGCTGGTACTTACAAGGTTGATAATCTTGTAATAACAGCAGGTATTACTCCTGTTGCTTACGTCATTAATGGCGTAGAAGACGACATGGGTGATTTTGGCACTAACTATATTCTTTACAAGTCCAAGCCAACTGTAACTCTGGAAGGAGCTGTTGGTGCTACCTTGACCGTTGGAACTAAAACTCTTTATAGTCTTAATGTGGCTGCTGATACCGCAGGAGATCTCGGTCTTAAGGCAATTAAATTCGCTGTAACTGCTACTGATTCTAGTGATGTTGATAACCTTAAGTTTTATAAGGGGAATACTGATTACACTGCCAAGGTAACGATTAATTCTCAGATAGATGTTGGCGGAGATGATTTAAAGAGTAATGACTTGACAGGCGGTGATGGTGCCGTAAGTGATGTATTCGTGGTCTTTACCAACGAAGAAATTATCACTGGAGGTACTTCTCAAATCTATTACCTTAAAGCTAGGATTGGTTCTGTTGATGGAATAACTAGTGGTGATGGTGTTGCGACTTACCTAGTAGCAGAAAGTGCTAGTACTGATATCACTCGAGGCGCAGCCTATGCTACTGGTCTTGGCAACTTTATCTGGACAGATAGGTCTTCTGCTTCTCACAGTCAAACTTCTACAGATTGGATAAATGGTTTACTTGTTAAGACATTGGGAGATGTTTTGACATTCACTCTAAGCAAGCTATAATCGCTGAAACAGACCGGCTATTCTTTCTTGTGGACCACGTTTGACGTGGTTGAGAATATGCGCCGGAAACCAAAAAGCCGCCCGAGAGGGCGGCTTTTTGTTTCGTCGATCTATACTAAGTCGATCTATACTAAGCTGATCTATACTAATTCAACTTCAACTACCGTCAACTATTGAAGCAACTATCGAAGAGCAACTATCGCAACTATTGAAGTTCAACTTCAATAGTTTTTATTAAGAAGCGGTTTTTGGACTCCTCAAAGCGGTTTTTCGGTTCCCCGATCTATGAGAAACTATTGAAGTTCAACTTCAATAGTTACTTCAATAGTTATTAATAGTTATTCTAATCTTATTTTTCCAAAGTCTTCTATATCTTTTCTTTTGACTATCTCTTCAAACCATTTTTCAATATTCTGTTGATAATTTTTCTCTCCGCCAAGAGTATTTAAAAGAAATTCTCTTTGAGTAACTGAAGGAAAATTCTTTTTGTCAATATAATCTAGATGACTTGACCAACGGTAGGAATTTAAAAACTCGATTGCTTTTTGATAATTTTTAATTTTTTCTTCTCGCCATCCAGGTTCAAATAAATCTAAAGGATTAAAATGAATATAATACAAAAGAAAATCCAGATATTCTTCTTTATTTACATGTATTGCCTTAAATCTTCCTTGCAATAGAGACCCAACTCTTTCATATTTTTTATTAAAATAATTAGTATAGCCAGTGCCTAACTTTTGCATAAACCGGACAATTCCTTTTTCTTTTTTCTGCCGTAGGAGCAGATGATAATGATTCGGCATTAAACAAAAAGTCAAAATTTCCACTAATAATTTTCTTGGCTTTCTTTCTTTTTTTTTAGTTTCTTCAATATATCGAAGTTCAACTTCCATAGTTTGGCGATTGAAGTAATAACCAGTATTTAATACAGGATTTTCATCATTAAATTCAAACAAATTATGGATAAATCTAAAATGATCTTTCTTATCTGAAAATATATTTCTTTTCTCCACTCCTCGATTATAGATATGGTATATTTCGTTGTTAATAAATTGCGGCTTTTGCATTAAGAATATTATATCTTTTAAACTATTGAAGTTCAACTTCAATAGTCTCACTTCAATAGTCTTCGAGTTCTTCAATGGTTTTTAAATGTTTTTTGTTGTTAAAAGATTTTTGTGCTAAAATCAATTTAATATGTCAAGGAATTTAAAAATAATTTTTTTCGGAATAATTTTTCTTACTTTACCGGTTTTTGTTTCGGCTATTTCTTTGGGCGAAAAAACTGATTTTTTTGTTGACCCTACTTATGATTTATCTCAAAGAGAAAAAATCTCTGCTACCTTGGAGAGAATAGGTCAAAGAGCATATTTTTATATTGATGAGCAATGGTGGGAAACACTGAACTATCAAGAAAAACAAGAAATAAATCAAGCCCTCCGAAATTTAGATTACGAATTTTATTATAAAATTTATCCAATTTTAACTTCTAATTTTGGCTCAGAATGGAAACCAGGAATTGATAAAGTGGCCACTATTACAATTTTAATTCACCCAATGATAAAAGAAGCTGGCGGATATTTTAACAGTAGTGATGAATACCCCAGGTTACAAATTTCAACCTCAAATGAAAGAGAAATGGTTTATCTTAATGCTAATCATATTACTGAATCCTTAGCTAAGAGTTATCTTGCTCATGAATTCACTCATTTAATTACTTTCAATCAAAAAGAAAGAATTTATGGAGTAAAAGAGGAAGTTTGGTTGAACGAAGCTCGGGCCGAATATACTTCAACTCTGGTTGGTTACGATTCAGAATATGAAGGAAGCAATCTCCAAAGAAGAGTCGACATTTTTTTAGAAAAACCAACCGATTCAATTACTGAATGGCAGAATAAAAAAGCAGATTACGGAGCTATTAATCTTTTCACCCAATATTTAGTTGACCATTATGGAGTGGAGATTTTAGCTGATTCTTTAAAATCAGAAAATATTGGAATTGAAAGTTTAAATGAGGCCTTAGAAAAAAATGGTTTTGAAGAAGATTTTTCTCAAATTTTTACTGACTGGACTATTGCTGTTTTAGCCAATGATTGCTCTTTGGGTGAAAAGTATTGTTATAAAAACAAAAACTTAAAAGACTTGCGAATTATTCCCTCAATTAATTTTTTACCCCTTAGAGGTGAAAGTACTTTAGGAGTTAACCAAACTACTAAAAATTGGTCAGGTAACTGGTTCAAATTTATTGGGGGTAAAGAAGGAATCCTAAAGATAGAGTTTATTGGCAATCCAGAAAATTTATTTAAAATTCCCTACCTTTCAAAAAATATTCCTGGAGAATACTCTCTTGATTTTTTTCAACTTGACGAATATCAAAGAGGAGAAATTTTAGTTTCCGGATTTGGAACAGAGATTAATTCGGTAACCATTATTCCTACAGTCCAAAGCAAGATATCTGGATTTTTAGACCAGGAACCCGCTTTCCCATTTTTTTGGTCAGCTTCAACCATAGCTGTTGAGGAAAAAGAAGAACCTGTTTCCAAGTATTTAGAAAAACCAATTTCTGAAATGTTAAAACAAGAAATTTTAGTTAAAATTTCTGAAATTGAAGAGTTATTAAACCAGCTCAAAGCTCAACTTACTCGGATCGAAGAAGGGGAAGGAACAGAATCAGTTTCCGTCTCCTGCCAAAGGTTTGAAGAAAATCTTTTTTATGGATTAAGAAATGATAATAGAGTTAAATGCCTGCAAGAATTTTTAAAGGACCAGGGAACAGAAATTTATCCGGAAGGCTTAATCAGCGGAAATTTTCTTTCTTTGACTAAAGCTTCTGTAATCCGTTTTCAGGAGAAATATGCTCAAGATATCTTAGCCCCCTGGGAATTAACCGAAGGTACAGGTTACGTTGGTGAAACCACCAGGGCCAAAATTAATGAGATTTTGAGGCGGTAAATCGCTAAACCACGAAATTGCATGAAAATTGTATTTATTATTATTGATGGCTTAGGAGACAAACTCCTATCAGAGAAGAAAGAATGGCAAAGTATAATAGGCTATTGAAAATTGAAGAAGAGTTAAAAATTCAAAATTCTAAATAAAGACATGGATCCATATATAATCAATTTCAACAAATCTCTAAGGTTAGGCCTAATTAGTTTTGCCAAGAGAGAGAAAAAACGTTTTCTTCTTTCCCTTCTTATCTTTTCCTTCCTTGTATCTTATTCCCTCGCATTTCTCCCGTTGTCCATCCTTGCCGCTAATCCAGCCGCTGAAATCCAGACCAAGGTTCGCGCCGATCATCCCGAGGCCGTAGTTGTTGAGCGCAATCGCAACTCCATCAAGCACCGTATTGCCGACGCGCCCGACGGCAGGCAGCGGTTCACCCTGGATGTTTCGATAGGCCCTCTCCACTATGGCCCTGACAACGACCAGGAAATAGACACCGCCTTCGTGCCTTCCACCGTTCCTTGGGACTGGGAGATGACCAAGGCTGACTTTGAGGTGAGGGCCCTGTCGCAGCTAAACGCGGGTCGGGTCGTTGAGTACCGCAAGGGTACGGAGTGGGTCAGGTTCCAACCGATGGCCTTGCAATACTCCAACGACCTTGGCCGGATACAGCAGATAGCCATGCCCCAGGCCGTGGACGCGGTGCTCAACGACGACACCCTCACCTGGACGGATGGCTACGGCCCTGGTTTGGACTTTTCCTGGCAGGTGCAGA
>DRFQ01000003.1 GCA_011050465.1 Candidatus Nealsonbacteria bacterium
CCAACTTTAATTGAAGCCATTGATAATTTCACTCTCCCAGAGAAACCATTAAAAAAACCATTAAGAATACCAATTCAAGATTCTTATCAGATTAAAGGAACTGGAGTTGTACCTGTTGGTAGAGTAGAAACTGGAGTACTTAAGAAGAATGACAAGATTATTATTATGCCCACAGGTTTCCAAGGGGAAATTAGAAGCATCGAGATGCACCATGAAGAAATAGATACAGCTGAGCCAGGTGATAATATAGGTATGAGCATCCGTGGGATAAACATAGCAGATGCTAGCCGTGGAGACTGCTTAGGACATCCTGATAATCCTCCTACAGTGATTAACCCAAGTGGGAAATGGACAGGTCAGATCATCGTTATTTTTCACCCAACAGCAATAGCTCAAGGATATACACCAGTTGTTCACGCACATACAGCTCAGGTTGCAGCTAAGTTCGTGAGCTTACTAAAGAAGCTTGATCAGAAAACTGGTGCGGTAATTGAAGACTCGCCCAAGTTTCTCAAGAGAAACGAAGCTGCGATTGTTGAATTATCTCCAATCAAGAAAATGTGTCTCGAAAAATATGAAGATTTTCCAGAAATGGGTCGTTTTGCAGTCCGAGATATGGGTAGGACGGTTGCAGTTGGTATTGTCAAGGATCTTGATGTTGGCAAGGCTCTGGAGCCGAAATAAAACCTTTTTTTGAATCTTTTTATTTTATTATTAATTTAAGTCATTCATTTTTTTACATTTATCTATCTTTCTAATCTATATTTCCATTAATTCAAAAAAGAGAACATTCCGGTATTACACGAATATTATTCGAATTTTTGAAGCTATTTTTACCTTTTCTAACTAAGTGGTTCTGAATTAGAAAAGGTCGATTAGAAGTTCTCACGACGAAATCGAAAATTTGTTTTGTAGGGGCAAATAGGGTAGGTAAGTCTTCCTTGTTATCTTTACTCCAAGGGAGAGATGTTTCAACCAAGACGGAGCCAACCGTTGGGCTAGAAATAGAGAATTCAATTTTAAATGGGAAAAAAGTTAATGTTTGGGACTTTGGTGGGCAGGAACGCTATAGATTTATGTGGCAAGATTTCTTAAAAGGCACAGCATTAACTGTTTTAATATGTGATTCCACAGAAAAGAACTTAGACCAGACTAAAGAAATTTGTAATAAATTTTCTCGACGCTTAGGAGCTAAAATTATTGCTATCGCCAATAAACAAGATTTACCCGGAGCTTTAAGTGCCGAACAGATACAGAAAAAGTTGGGCATAACTACATATGGAATGTCAGCAATAAGGGTTGATTTACGAGGGAGGATGCGTCGTATTTTAGAGTATGAAATGAATTCAAACGAATAAAAGTTTTTTACTACATTCTCCCTATTAAGTGCGCTAAGCGAACACACTCTGGTAGTTTAGAATCAATACAGACTTTTTTTAGAAGTAATTCCACTTCATTAATTTCAATACCTTTTGAATGAAAATAAATATTTGAAATTCCACCAGCAGTTTTAATATCTGTTTTATATAAATTTCCAGAATTAATAACGTGTTGAAGTTTATTTTTATAACTTTTAGGAAAATTTTTAATCAAAGCATTAGATACTGCTTCAATATTTACCTCTCGGTC
>DRFQ01000004.1 GCA_011050465.1 Candidatus Nealsonbacteria bacterium
AGATGTGTATAAGAGACAGGTCCTTTTGGCTTACCACATCCTAATAATAATGGAAAATTTGAAATTTCTGAACCAGAACGCTGTACTGAATGTTCTGCTTGTAAGAGAAATTGTCCTACAATGGCAATTGTATTACAGGAAAAAATAGGTTGTGGTTGTCTTTGGAATGCTAGGGCACAAGCCAAAAATCAGAAAAATAACAGCTGTTCAGATAATAATAGCTGCTGTGGTTGAACTACCGTAGCTTAAAGCCTATGGATTCCTAATTCATTGACCGTAGCCTTAACAGAGTAAGGTCTTACACGATCTCCAAAGGTGTGAATTCCCATCGTTCCAATGGTATCATCATTAATAGACTTAATGATCGTGATGTTATTTTCTTTTAATATTCTAATTCCCTCTTTTTTAAGATTTAAAGAAGCATTTATGTCTCTATTATGATGAACTTTACAGTTTGGACAATACCATTTTCTATCTTTTAATTTAAGCTCCACATTCTTATATCCACAATTTGAACATAATTTTGATGAGGGAAAAAATTTATCTACTACTACTAAATGACTCTTATCTCTTTTACATTTATATTTCAAATAAGTTTTAAATTGATTCCAAGAAAAATCTAAACTTACAGATTTAGCAAGTCCTTTATTAAATCCAAAATTCTTAGAAAAAAAACTTTTCTGCTCTTTATTTGGATAGATTCGTAGTTTTATAGCATCATCATAAGTCATAGATTAATTTTTTAAAAGTAATTTATATATTTAAACAGATACATAGAAATCAATTAATGATTTATGCAAATTTCATCCATGCCGTAAAGGACATGGTTTTCTTTTGTTCTTAGAGATAAAAACCCTTAAAAATTCAATTCCATATTTTCAATTTTTTATATTAATTCTCTAAGTTCATTTCTATTAGATGAATAATCTAATTTAAAATTAAAAAATCTTATTACTTTCTCTTAATATTATTTCTTATGGATTGGGTCATTCTCTTTACAACATTT
The DNA here is from genome assembly GCA_011050465.1 of Candidatus Nealsonbacteria bacterium. Taxonomy (NCBI): domain Bacteria; phylum Candidatus Nealsoniibacteriota; species Candidatus Nealsoniibacteriota bacterium. The sequence continues at coordinate 1,007 of DRFQ01000004.1, forward strand.
GGTATCTTATTTCTGGGAGAACTTGGAGATAAAACACAATTAATCGTTTTTAATCTAGCACTAGTACCATCTTCATTTAATTCGGTTTACTCTTGATCTTGAATTTTACCTCTGCTTGTTTTCGAGTAAATTTCCAATTTATGCCAATTTTTTGCTTATTTCGTTCGTGTACCCAAGCTTGGACCTCTTCCCGTAATATCTCCTCGTCAGGAAACCGACGGCCATTCAAGCATTGAGATTCCAAAGCTCCAATTTCTAATTCGGCCTGGTTTAACCAACTTGCATGGACAGGAGTAAAATGAAGCACGAGACGCTTAAAAATGGGATGCTTCTCGCCTAACATTTCTTTAAGGCACTTGAGAGGGTGAGTATTGAGATTATCGGCCATTAAGTGTACTTTTTTGGCTTTAGGATAGTGGTCCGTCATAAGCTCGAGAATAAATTGTGCGTAATCTCGCTTGGTCTTTCTCGTAGATACTTTTAAGAATCGTGTTTTTCCTTTTGGCTCGACACCCACGAAGATATTAGTGGTCCCTTTTCTTTTATAGTGATAGTCCACGCGGATTCCAAAGCCAGGCTTCAAGGGAAGCGATTTTCTTATATCATCTAAAAGTTGGAGGCTTTTTTCATCCACGCAAACAACGGGCTCTTTTTTATTGTAAGGTAGGGCGTAAAGGTCTAATACTTCGTTCATTCGATTAATGTAGAGATCGTCAAGCTTTGGAACACACCACATTTTTTTTTCCAGGGTTTAAGGTCGTGAGATTTCAAGACCTTTTGAATCGAAGTCTTCCCAATTGAAACGTAAAACCGTTTCTCTAATTCGGATTTAATCAGTTCAAGGGTCCAACAGTTCCTTCCTTTCGGAGGAGTTTCGCAAGCTAACGCCGTGACCTTCGTCGAAACTTCGGAGGTAACTATTCTTGGTTGTCCAGGTCTCGGTCTCTCGTTTAAACTCGAATCCAAACCTTCCTCGCAATATCGCTTTCTAATCTTTAAGATAAGACGCTTGCTAACTTTCAAATCATCGATTATATCCTGATAACTTGAACCTTCGTGGCTTTTCAGTAAAATCCAAGAGCGAGTGATCTTTCGGGCGCTATTTTTACCGATTTTTACAATCTTGGTTAATTCCTGTATTTCTTCTTCGCTTAACCGCACTTTATATTTCAATATTTCACCCAAAATAAGTGAGTGATTTTTAAGGTATTTTTATCTATTAGAAAGGAAGTGATATCTGGATATGTATCTTTATTTGAAAAACTTTTAATAAATCATAATTAATATACCGAATTAAGTGAAGTATGTACTAGAACATGAAAAATCCTATAAGATAGGTATTGGAGCTACTATCGGTTTTGCGGTAATTGTCTCTCTTGGAGTTTTTCTTGGAGCAGTAATAACAAAATTCATACCTATTTCAACTATAGCGATAATTTCTGGTATCATTTTCATGGTCCTAGGTATTATTGAAATACCCAAAATTAAAAAACTATACCATGAAAAAAGCGCAAAATTACTTGATAACATTTCAGAAAAGGATGAAGGCGTTGAGGACAGTGATTTAAATGAATCTGTGCCATCTAAATTATCTAAGTTAAAGAAAAACCCATATTTTGCTGGTTTTATTTTCATATTTGTAATGGAACTTGGTGATAAAACTCAAGTCTTAACGATCACGCTTGCTTCTGTTTATTCTTCTACTATTGAAGTGTGGATTGGCTCTTTTTTAGCTCTTGCTAGTCTTGCATGGATGGGTGTTTTTTTTGGAGCATTTATAGCAAAAAAAATACCAAAGTTATATTTGAAACTAGGATCTGCAATAATTTTCATTAGCATAGGTTTAATTACATTACTCATCGCAATTTAACTTGTTAAATGTGTTCCTTTTAAAAAATGTGAATGCTCTGGAAAATTTCAATAGTCAAACTCTTTCTTTTTCGTTTCTTGGAGTAATGTTTTCCTAGTTAAAATATCCATTTCTGCGTTTAACCAACAAAGTTCGTCGTAGGAGCATGAAGATCTGAAAACTTCCTCTGCCTTTTTCTTTATATCTTCAATAGAAGGCATTGGAA
>DRFQ01000005.1 GCA_011050465.1 Candidatus Nealsonbacteria bacterium
GAAAAACCAATTTCTGAGATGACAATAGAGGAACTTAAAGTTAAGATTGCGGAAATTTCAGCTTTCATTGCTCAATTAAAAGCTCAGATAGCTCAACTCCTGGAAAAGGAGGTCACTGAAGAAATCCCAGCTAATTACAGATTCATCATTAATCTTGAATATGACCAGACAAATGATGACGTCAGATACTTACAGATCTTCCTTAAAACCCAAGGAACAGCAATTTATCCTGAAGGCATAGTTTCTGGTTGGTTTGGCCCTTTAACTAAGAAAGCGGTAATTCATTTTCAGGAAAAATATGCTCAAGACATCTTAGTCCCCTGGGAATTAACGGAAGGCACTGGTTACGTTGGTTCAACCACCAGGGCTAAGATGAACGAGATTTTTGGAGAGGGAATCGGCAATTAGGAAATTTTATGAAAATTATATTTATTATTATTGATGGGTTAGGAGATAAGCCTATCCCGAAGCTCGGAAACAAAACACCACTCGAAGCAGCTAAAACCCCTAATTTAGATTGGTTAGCTAAGAATGGGATTTGCGGCCTAATTAAACCTTTTTATTTTCCTTGGCAGAGGTATCCTCGATCAGATACCGCTCATTTGGCTCTGTTTGGTTATAATCCTAAGGTCTATTATCTGGGGCGAGGACCTTATGAGGCTGCCGGCATTGGATTTGATCTAAAAGAAGGAGACGTAGCCTTGAGAGCAAATTTTGGCACGGTAAACAAAAACCTTAAAGTTATTGATAGAAGGGCAGGGAGAATCAATGAGACCCTGCCATTAGTAAAAGCTCTGGATGGAATGAACATTGAAGGAATTAAGTTTTTAGTTAAAAAATCTTATGGACACCGGGCAGTATTGATTTTGCGAGCCCTCCCAAATTTTAAAAAAAATCTAGGAAGACGGGGGCGAAATCCTTCTGATAAAATTACAGATTCGGATCCCCACAAAGTCGGAGTTAGAGTAAAAAAGGTTTTTCCTCAAAATAAATCTAGAGAGGCAAAATATACAGCTCAAGTCTTAAATAAATTTTTAGAGAAGGCCTATCAAATTTTAAGAAATCATCCTTTAAACAAAAAAAGAGTAAAATTAAGGAAAACGCCGGCTAACTATTTATTAGTTAGGGGGGCCGGTAAGCTCAGAAAAATTCCCAGCTTCTATCAAAGATATCAATTAAAAGCTTGCTGTATTGCCGGTGGCGCTCTCTATAAAGGAATTGCTAAAATCTTAGGGATGAAATTAATTAAAATTAAAGGTGCCACCGGCTTTGCCAGCACTAATCTTAAAGGCAAGTTTGAAGGAGCTAAAAAAGCTCTTAAAAAACCTGCCCCGCATCGAAACGCAGTTTCTGGTGCGGGGTACAACTTCATTTTTTGTCATATTAAAGCTGCTGATAATTTAGCTGAAGACGGAAACTTTCCCGGAAAAAAAGAATTTATCGAGAAAATTGATAAAAATATAAAGACATTTTTAAAGCTTAAAAACGTTTTGATTGTCGTTACTGGAGATCATTCAACCTGTTCCTTGCTTCAAAGACATTGCGTAGAACCAGTACCAGTTTTGATTTTTGGCAGCAGAACTGATAAAGTAAAAGAATTCAACGAAAAAGCCTGCCAGAAAGGAAAACTAAGAAAAATTAATCAACTTAACTTAATGCCAAAGGTCTTACTTTGCACTAAACGCAATTTGTAATACACTTTAATTATTAGTTAATAAATTTCAAACTATGGTCAAAGTATTTAGTACGCCCACCTGTCCTTATTGTGTTACCTTGAAGGAATTCTTAAAGGAACACAGTATTGAATTTGAAGATATTGATGTTTCTCAAAACAAACAAGCTCTCGACGAAATGGTTAAGAACTCAGGCCAGATGGGAGTGCCGGTAGTTGATATTGACGGCCAAATTATAGTAGGCTTTGATAAGGAGAAAATTTCTGAACTTTTGAATATAAAAGAATAAAAATTCCAAAAGCCAGAATTAAAATTTTTTATAATTTTATTTTTATGAAACATTTACACCCTAAAGCAGTTTGGCTATTTTTCTGGTCATTTCTTTTTAGATCATTTTTTATTATTCTATTTATTTCTATTTGGCTGGGTTCTTTGTTTGTAAATCTACTTACAGGCGAGGAAGGAAACCTTAGACCTTTGATTATATACTTTTTACCATCATTTTTCTTTTTACTTGCTTTTTTTGTCTTGTTTATCTATTTCTGGGCAGTCTGGACTTATAATAACTACAAGTACCAGCTTACCGAAAACGTGGTAAAAATAGAACGAGGTGTGATTGCAAAAAAATACAGCTCCGTTCCTTACGAAAGGATACAGAACGTCGATATCCATCGCGGTATTATAGCCAGGCTTCTTGGATTGTCTGATCTCCAAATCCAGACCGCAGGGTATTCTGGATACAGTCGAAGGGGGATAGCAACCGAAGGTCGTCTCCCCGGTTTGGATCCGCAAATAGCCGAACAGTTGCAAGAGGAGTTGATAACGCGGGCAAAAGGAACTAAGCAAGGATTGTAGCCATGCAACAACTTCATCCTAAAGCAAAGTGGTTATTTTTCTGGAGTTATATAGTTGGACTTACATTTATTTTTGTTCCGCTTTCGGTCTATGTTTTTTTAGCTATTTTTTCCCTTTATAAATTCGGAGTTTCATATATTTTTATGATTTTGATACCGTTCCTATTTCTGGGTTTCAGCGGATTTTTTGTTATTTTTCTCTACTTCTGGGCCACCTGGACTTACCGTAACTACAAATACCAACTTACTGAAGATACCGTAAAAATAGAAAAAGGAGTAATCGCCAAACACTATGTGTCAATTCCTTACGAACGAGTTCAGAATGTGGATATCCATCGAGGGCTAGTTGCTAGACTTCTCGGCCTTTCTAGTCTTAAAATCCAGACCGCGGGATATTCTGGATATATCTTAAGCGAAGGTCTCCTTCCAGGCCTTGATCCTCAAATAGCAGAGCAATTGAGAGAAGAATTAATTAGAAAAATGAAAGGGACGAAACAAGGATTATAATTAAACATCAAAAGATTATGCCAATAAAAGTTGTAATTAATGGCTTTGGTCGCACCCCGCACCAGAGCGAAGCTCGGTGCGGGGCAAGTTGGCCGGCCTATAATAAATTATGACAAGAATTGCTATAAATGGTTTTGGAAGGATAGGGCGTCCTACTTTCAAAAAGATTTTAAAAGACCACCCAAATTTGGAAATAGTGGCAATTAATGATTTAACAGGCACAGAGACCCTTGCTCATTTGTTAAGGTATGATTCTGTTTACGGGATTTATAGTAAACAAGTCAAATTTACTGAAGATTCTCTTTTGATCAATGGTACCAGTGATGGAAAAAAGATTAAGGTGTTAGCTGAGACCGACCCTGCAAAGCTTCCCTGGAAGAATCTGGACATAGATATTGTTTTAGAATGTACGGGCCGTTTTACTAATTATGAAGGAGCAAAAAGACATTTGGCTTCGGGCGCTAAAAAAGTCATTATTTCTGCTCCCTGTAAAAGCCCTGAAGTGAATATGTTTGTGTTAGGGGTTAATGAAGAGAAGTATAGTCCAAAAGAAGACAATGTAATTTCAATGGCTTCTTGCACAACTAATTGTTTGGCCCCGATAGCTAAAGTTTTAAATGATAATTTTAAAATAATTCGTGGTTTTATAACTACTTGCCATAGTTATACCAATGACCAGCGGATTTTAGACATAGCTCACAAAGATTTGAGAAGAACAAGAGCCGCAGCTTTAAATATTATTCCTACTTCTACAGGAGCTGCCAAAGCCATTGGTAGTGTTATTCCTGAGCTCGATGGTAAATTGGATGGTATTGCCTTTAGGGTTCCTGTTCCTACCGTTTCAATTTTAGACCTAATTTGTGAAGTAGAAAAGAAAACTACTGCCCAAGAAGTAAATTATACTTTCAAGAAGGCTTCAAAAGCTGAAAATTTCAAAGGTATTTTAGGGATAGAAGATGCTCTTTTAGTCTCTTCTGATTATATCGGCAATTCTTTTTCAGCTATTGTCGATAGTTCTTTAACTATGGCCAAAGATAGTCTAGTTAAGGTTGTTGCCTGGTACGACAACGAATGGGGATATGCGTGTCGTTTGGCCGAATTTACCGAATTTGTAGGAAAACAATTATAAATTTTTAATATAATTTTATACCAGGCAAGGTTTAGCTTTATCTGGTTTTTTATTTAGTTTTCCTTAATTTTTCCTGAAGTTTTAAAGGCATAATAATCTTAAAGGAGACACACTCTTATTGTGATGATTTCTTAATGGATTTTAGGATATTGTGGAATTAAAAACAGACAACAAAACAGAAAAAAGCTTTACTCTCATTGAACTTTTAATGGTTATTGCTATTATTGGTATTTTAGCTGGAATTGTTTTGGTGGCTTTAGGTGGAGCACGGGACAAAGCAAGAGACGCCAGGATTATAAGTGATATGGCTCAGATTCGAATCCAAGCTGAAATTATTTTTTCTAAATATGGTAATTATAGTCGTGTGCACTGTAACGGTGATATCAATATTCAGACTCTCTGTGATGACATCGCTGATCAAGGAGGACAAAACCTTGAGGGAGGGTCTGGACCGGGTGTCCAGGCATACAGTCCTCCTCTCTGGAATAAGTACTGTGTTGAGGTTCAATTAAATTCAGGGAAATTCTGGTGTGTAGATTATGGGCTTAGATCTGCCCAGTATGATACTGATCCTGCTTGTAGTAGTGGAATATTTATCTGTGAATAGCGAATTCAAAATTAATAAGCTAAAAAGATAAAGTTGATATGGCAGGGGCCAGTTCCTGCTATTTAGTTGGTTTTGCTTTTTGTTTTAGGTATAATATAATCACGGTAAAAAATTTGAGATTTTAAAATATGTCTGCCAAAAATCAAAAACTTATCAAAAAAGGTGATTCATACTATCCAACCAAAGATTTTCAAAAAAGAGCTTGGGTAAATGACGATTCAATTTATAAAGAGGCCGATCAAGACCCGATTGAATTTTGGGAGAAATTAGCAGGAGAACTTTCTTGGCAAAAGAAATGGGAAAAGCCATTTTCTCATCAGCCGCCATACTTTAAATGGTTTGTTGGAGGAAAACTGAACATTACTGAAAATTGTCTAGATAGGAACCTGGCAAAGGCAAAAGATAAAGTGGCTTTAATTTGGGAGCCAGAACCGACGGGGGAAAAAGAAAGAAAGCTAACCTACCAGGATCTATATAAAGAAGTTAATAAATTTGCCAACGCCTTAAAGAAAATGGGAGTGAAAAAAGGAGATAGAGTCGGAATTTATCTGCCAATGATTCCAGAGGTTATGATTGCTATGTTGGCTTGTGCCAGAATTGGCGCAATTCACGTTGTGGTGTTCTCGGCTTTTTCTCCCCAAGCTTTGAGGGTAAGACTGCAAGATACCGAAGCTAAAATTTTAATTACGGCCGATGGTTACTATAGAAGAGGTCAGGTTATTAATTTAAAGAAAAATGCTGACGAAGGAATTAAAGAAACAAAAGTAGATAGGGCAATAGTGGTAAAAAGGGCAGGTAATGAAATTTCTTGGCAGGAAAACCGAGATTTTTGGTGGGAAGATTTAATTAAAACAGAAAGCGATGTTTGTCAGCCAGAGATAATGGATTCAGAAGACATTTTATTTATCCTTTACACATCGGGCAGTACCGGTAAACCAAAAGGATGTATTCATACTTGCGGTGGTTATACGGTTCAGGCGAATTTTACCGGCAAATGGATATTTGATTTAAAAAAAGATGATATTTTTTGGTCAATGGCTGATGTCGGCTGGATAACGGGTCACACCTACAGTTGTTATAGCCCCCTGCTTAATGGAATAACTTTTGTAATTTTTGAAGGAGCGCCAGATTGGCCAAATCATGACAGATGGTGCCAAATAATTGAGAAGTATGGTGTGACAACTTTCTATACGGCTCCTACGGCTGTTCGGATGTTCGCAAAATACGGGACAGAGCTTCTCAAGAAATATAAATTTGATACCTTGCAAATTCTGGGTTCGGTAGGAGAACCCATAGATGATACTGCTTGGCATTGGTATTTTAAAGAAGTTGGCAAAGAAAGGTGTCCGATCGTAGATACCTGGTGGCAGACAGAAACCGGCGGGATTTTAATTACTTCACTACCCGGAATTGGCCCATTTAAACCGACCTTGGCAGGCTTGCCTTTTCCTGGTATTAAAGTTGATATCTTAGATGAAAAGGGAAAATCTCTGCCCCCAAATAAGGAGGGCAACTTGGTTCTTTTACCTCCTTTTTCTCCGGGATTATTAAGAGGAGTTTACAAAAATCCAGAGAAATATTTGAAAACTTACTGGTCAGAATATGGGCAGGAAATTTATTTTACTTCAGATGCAGCCTATAAAGATAAAGCAGGTCTTATTAGGATTGTCGGCAGGGTGGATGATGTTATTAAAGTAGCTGGTCATAGGGTAACCACAGGTGAGTTAGAAAATGCTGTTGCTAAACATTTAGATATTATAGAGTGTGCCATAATTGGCGTACCGGACGCAATAAGGGGAGAGGTACCGGTAGCTTTCGTGGTCTCAAAAAAGGACAGAAAAGTCAAAGAAATAGAAAAAGGGGTTGTTGATCAGATCAAAAGAGAGATAGGCCCTATTGCCCTGCCTAAGAAGGTTTATTTAGTAGAAGACTTGCCGAAAACAAGGTCTGGTAAAATTATGCGCAGAATCCTAAGAAAATTGTTCACCGGAGAAGAATTAGGGGATCTTTCTACTTTAGCTAATCCAGAAAGCGTAGAGAAATTAAAAAAAATTATTAAGGCATGAAAAAATCGAAAAAAGACATTCTATGGTTTAAAGAAATTAGTTATGGAGATATTCTTGCAGTTGGAGGGAAAAATGCCTCTTTGGGGGAGATGTATTCTCAGTTAACCAGAAAGGGAGTAAATATTCCAGATGGTTTCGCTGTTACAACTAAGGCCTATTGGCGCTTTTTGAAAACAAATGAGATAGACAAAACTTTAAAGGATATTTTTTCCTCCTTCGCCAAAAGCTACGGAGGACAGGCTGGACAGAATATTAGATATCTACAGAAGACAGGAAAGAAAGCTCGTGGCCTCATTTTAAAATCAAAATTTTCAGAAAAGTTTAAAAGAGAAATAGCCAAAGCTTACAGTAGACTGGAAAAAAAATACGGTAGAAATTGTGAGGTAGCGGTTAGATCTTCAGGGGTAGCAGAAGATATGCCAGAAGCTTCTTTTGCTGGTCAATTCGAGACTTTTTTAAATGTTAGAGGGAATAATAATTTACTGGTAGCTATCAAAAAATGTTTTGCCTCCAATTTTAATGATAGAGTGATGGCTTACCGGGAAGAAAAAGGCTTTTCCCAGTTAGACCTTGCTCTTTCGGTGGGAATTCAAAAGATGGTTCGTTCAGATATTGCTTCTGCCGGCATAATATTTACTCTGGATACTGAAACCGGCTTTCCCAATGTTATTTTAATAAATTCCATTTACGGGGTAGGGGAAATGGTTGTCAAAGGAAAGATTACCCCAGATGAATTTTTTGTTTTTAAACCAACCCTAAAGAAAGGATATAAATCCATTATCATTAAAAAGCTGGGAAGAAAAACTAAAAAATTCATTTTTGCCAGAGGCGGCGGGTTAAAAGAAATAAACGTTTCTCAAAAAGATCAGAAAAGATTTGCTTTAACCGAAAAAGAAGCCCTGACTTTAGCTCGTTGGGCCATAATAATCGAGGATCATTATTCCGAATTGAAGAAGAGATGGATGCCCCAAGATATTGAATGGGCAAAAGACGGTAAATTAAATCAATTATTTATTACTCAATCTCGGCCAGAAACAATCCATGCTTCAAAAAAAGTTCAATTTTATGAAGAATATAAATTGAGGACAACAAAAAAACCAATTATAACCGGGATAGCAGTAGGAAATAAAATTGGCCAGGGTAAAGTCAGAGTAATATCCGACATTTCAAAAATTCATCTTTTTCGAAAAGGAGAAGTTTTAGTTACTAAAATGACAGACCCTGACTGGGTGCCAATAATGAGAATAGCTTCAGCCATTGTTACCAATGAAGGCTCAAAAACCTGCCATGCAGCCATTATTTCAAGGGAGCTAGGAATTCCTTGTATTGTTGGCACAGAGAAGGCCACTCAAATTCTAAAAACTGGCAGTATGACGACAGTTGATTGTACTTCGGGCCTGGAAGGAAAAATATTTTTTGGCAAAACGCCCTTTAAGGTCAAAAGATACAATCTTAAGAAAATCCCAGAACTAAAAACAAAAATAATGGTAAACCTTGGAACTCCTGATATTGCTTTTAAAACATCTTTTTTACCAAATGAAGGAGTAGGGCTAGCTCGAATTGAATTTATCTTGGCTGATAAAATTAAGATTCATCCTCTTGCTCTTTATCACTTTAAAAAATTAAAAGATAAAAAACTGAAAAGAAAAATCGAGAAAATTACCTTTGGATACAAAGACAAGAGAGATTATTTCGTTGAAAAATTAGCTGAAGGCATTGCCCAAATAAGCTCGGCTTTCTTTCCAAAGCCAGTGATTGTCAGATTATCTGATTTCAAATCGAACGAATATCGGGAATTAATTGGAGGTGAGCTTTTTGAGCCAGAAGAGGCAAATCCCATGATTGGCTGGCGGGGAGCTTCAAGGTACTATAATGAGAAATTCAAGCCTGCCTTCCAAATGGAATGCCAAGCGATAATCAGAGCAAGAGACAAATTTGGTCTTAAAAATATCTGGGCAATGGTGCCTTTTTGTAGAACAGTTGAAGAAGGGAAGAAAGTCTTAAGCTTAATGGCAAAAAATGGACTGAAAAAGGGGAAAGACAATCTAAAGGTTATTGTGATGTGTGAGATTCCGTCAAATGTTATTTTGGCTGATCGGTTTCTCAAAATTTTTGATGGTATGAGCATTGGTTCAAACGATTTAACCCAGCTTACTTTGGGTTTAGACAGAGATTCAGCTTTAGTGGCTTCAGTGGGTGACGAAAGAAATGAAGCCGTGAAGAATTTAGTTAAGATAGCAATCCAAGAATGTAAAAGGAAGAAAAAATATGTGGGAATTTGTGGTGAGGCTCCCAGTACCTTCCCGGAATTTGCAGAATTCCTTGTCGAACAAAGGATTGAATCAATATCTTTAAATCCCGATACCGTTATTCCTACTATTTTAAGATTAGCCAAAAAAGAAAAACAACTTAAAAAAAGTCGATAGGCCTTTTATCTAAAATTAAATTATGGTAATATAAAAATGTAATTTCCAAATTACGAAAGTAATTTGGAGTAATATATATGGCGAAAATTACTTTATCAATAATTAAGGCAGATATCGGAAGTATTGGCGGGCATATCAAACCCAGCCAAAAATTGGTTGAAACAGTTGAAAATTATGTGAAAAAAAAAGGCAAAGGATTGTTCATCGATTACTATATTGGTTTTACCGGTGACGATATTGCTATTTTAAGTACTCATCAGAGGGGGGTTTTAGATGAAAAAGTGCACAAACTTTGTTGGGATGCTTTTATAACTGGAACGGAAATGGCGAAAAGTCAGGGTCTTTATGGGGCAGGTCAGGATTTATTAAAAGATACTTTTTCTGGAAACGTTAAAGGAATGGGGCCGGCTATCGCTGAAATGGAAATTGAAGAAAGGCCAGCCGAACCTTTTCTTTTCTTTGCTGCAGATAAAACCGACCCCGGGACTTATAATTTGCCATTATACTTAACCTTTACTGACCCGATGCATAATGCGGGCTTCATGCTTTCTCCTCAAATAAAAAAGGGTTTTAAATTTTTCATTATGGATGTTAGTTATACTAAAGCTGATAAGGTTATTGAATTGAACGCCCCAGAAGAAATATATGATATTGCAGCTCTCTTGAGAGATCCAGGAAGATTTGTGGTAGAGTCAATTTGGTCAAGAGCTACAAACGAGCAAGCAGCAGTTGTCAGCACCACAAGATTACATAATATCGCTGGAAAATATGTTGGTAAAGACGATCCGGTAATGCTAGTAAGAAGCCAAAAAAACTTTCCAGCTACGGGCGAGATCCTTTCTCCCTATGCTATATCGCCCTATGTTGCAGGCTTTATGCGTGGTTCTCATGTAGGACCTTTAATGCCGGTCAAAAAGAACTCTCCAATTTCATTTTTCGATGGACCACCAATAGTTTCTTGTTTAGCCTTTTGCGTAAAAGACGGTAAATTGACAGAACCAGCCGATGCTTTCGATCAGCCTTTTTGGGACTATATCAGAAACAAGACCTCTCGGAAGGCTGAAGAGATAAGGAGACAAGGATTTTATGGCCAGGCTATGCTCCCTTTCACCGAATTAGAATATACCGGCATTACTGAAACTTTAGAAGAATTGGAAAAAAGATTTATCATTAGAAAAAAATAAGCATGAAAAAAATCTTGGTTTTCATTGTTCTGATAGTCGTTTTGCTTATCTTAATTATTGGTTGGTTCGGCTGGAAGGGTTATAAAATCAAAGAAGAGGGAGCTACTATTACTACCCATAAAGCAGAGTATTTACAGGGAGAAAATCCGAAGATAAAAATAACCAACGATTCAAGAGAAGAAATTTGCTTTTCTTCCTGTTATCCTTATTATTTAGAGATAAACGAAGGAGGCTTCGAGTCTTATCAATATGGCAATTGTTCAGAAGTTGATGTAGTTGAAACTTGTATTAAGCCCAGTCAAATCAAGACCTTTGAGATTCTTTTAGAACGATCAAAAACAGAGAAAGGTCTTCACCGGATTGCAATTCCTGCCTGTATTGGTTGTGCCCTTTACGAAGAGTTCAGGCAAGATAAATGGTTTTATTCAAACGATTTTTTTATTAAATAACGTTTTTTCTGATAATGACGAAGATAATTCAGGAACGTGAAAAATGCATTGGATGTGGTTCTTGCGTAGTTTTGTGCCCGAAATTTTGGGAGATGGACGAAGATGGAAAGAGCAATTTGAAAGAGGGAAGAAAAAATTCAGAAGGGAATTATGAGCTGGAGGTAGAAGAAATAGAATGCAATCAGGAGGCTGCCGATAGCTGCCCGGTCCAGATAATTCATATTATTAAAAAATAGAATGCTTATTCTCTCAGCAAAAATTCGCCAAGACACCAAGAAAAAAGCAAAAGCCCTTAAAGAAAAGGGCCTTTTAGCTGCTGTGGTTTATGGGCCAAAATTGAAAACTCTTTCCCTGGAGGTTGACCTTAAGGAGTTTAAAAAAACATATAAAGAGGCGGGAGAAAGCTCTTTAATTAAATTACGACTACCGGGGCTAAAAAAAGAGTATCCTGTCTTAATTTACGAAATTCAAAAGGATTCTATTTCAGATGAGCCAATTCATGTTGATTTTTACCAGACCTCTCTTACTAAAGAGGTTGAGGCCGAGGTTCCTTTGGCTTTTGAAGGAGAGGCTAAGGCTGTTAAGGAATTAGGGGGGACTTTGGTTAGAAATATTTCAGAGCTTAGAGTAAAATCCTTACCCCAAAATCTTCCCAAAGAAATTAAAGTTTCGATTGAAAGTTTAAAAACTTTTGAAGATAAAATTCTAATTCAGGATTTAAAGCTGCCAAAAGAAATAAAAATTCTGAAAGAGCCAGATGAAGTTATAGTTTTAGTTACTCCGCCAGAAAAAGTTGAAGAAGAATTAGAAAAACCGGTTGAAGAGAAGGTGGAAGAAATTAAAATAGCGGGAAAAGAAGAGAAGACAGAGGGAGAAGAGAGGATTGAAAGCAGCGAACAATAATCTGTAATCGACAATTCGGATTATTCTCAAAAATGACCAGATTAAGGTTTCTTAAAATTTTCCTTAGTATTTTACTGTTTTTAGCTTTTGTTTTACCTGGCTTCCAGGGCCTTGCTTTAACGTCTCAAGAGGAGCGTCAAGCCCTAGAGAAGGAACTTGAAGGGCTGGAGGAACAGATTACTCAATATGAAAACGATATCACTAAAACCCAACAAGAGAAAAAGACCCTTCAAAATCAAATTTATATTCTAAAGAGTAGAATTGAGAAATTAAACCTCCAAATTCAGAGTTCAACTGTAATGATAAGAGATGTCGGTTTCCAGATTAAAGATACGGGATATTCTATTGAGGTGACTGGCGGGAATATCGGAAATTCTCGTCAGAAATTAGCTAATATTTTACGTTTAATCTATGAAGAAGACCAGAGGTCTTTATTTGAAGCATTGCTTTTAGAAGATGAGCTTTCTGATTTCTTTGAGAATTTGGCTGGACTGGAAGCTTTGAGCATTGAAAGCGCTCAATTGCTGCAAAGTATTAAAAAACTTAAGTCACAACTCGAGATTCAAAAAGAAAATTTAGATGACGAGAAAATAGACCTCGAAAGATTGCTGGCCATTCAAGTGCTCCAAAAAAAAGAGGGCGAGCAGGTCAAATTAGACAAATCTTATCTTTTAGATAAAACTAAGGGCAAAGAAGCCATTTATCAAAAATATCTTCAAGAAACTCAGGCCAAAGCAGCCGAAATTAGAAAGAGAATTTTCGAATTAGTCGGTGTACCAGAAGCGCCAACTTTTGGAGAAGCCTTGGATTTGGCTTATTACGTTGAGAGTGTTACCGGAGTAAGGCCAGCTCTTGTATTGGCAGTTTTGACTCAAGAATCAAATATTGGTAAAAATGTTGGGCAATGTTACTTGTCGAATCCGAAAACAGGAGCAGGGGTTAGAATTAGCAATAGTGACAAAGAAATTCCCAGAGTAATGAAGCCCTCACGCGATGTCTCTCCTTTTTTAAATATTACAAAGGCCTTGGGTCGAGACCCTTACGGCACTCCGGTTTCTTGTCCAATGTCTTTTGGTTGGGGAGGGGCAATGGGACCAGCCCAATTTATTCCTTCCACCTGGAATATATATAAGGATAGGGCGGCTAAAATTACGGGCAAGACCGCTGATCCTTGGGATATCAGGGATGCTTTTTTGGCCGCTGCTTTATATTTATCAGACTATGGGGCAGCTAATCAGACCTATAATTCAGAGTGGAAAGCAGTGATGATTTATTTTTCGGGTTCTACTAATCCAAGGTATCGATTTTACGGAGACTCTGTTATGGGTTTAGCCAATAAGTATCAGGCCGATATTGAAACAATTGAAAAAAGTCAATAGGTTCGTTTATCTGTCTGAGCCAACTGAGCCAACAAAAAAATCGCCAACTCCGGCTCCGTTCAGCGCAAACTAAAAAATCGCCTTTGAGGCGATTTTTTCAATAAGAAGAATAATCCCTTATAAATTGGCTCTTAGGTTTTTGATAACAATTCCTAACTTTCCTTCGAAAATTTCTTCTAAATTTTTCCAACTTTTTTTAATCCGATGATCGGTTAATCTATTTTGAGGAAAGTTATAAGTTCTGATTTTTTCAGCTCTTTTTGCCCAGCCAATTTGAGTTTTTCTTTTTTCATGAAGTTCTTCCTGATCAGCCATCTCTTTCTTTTCTAGAAGTTTAGCCTCCAGAATTGTCATTGCGTTTTCTTTATTTTGACGTTGGTTTCTTTCAGCTTGAGAAGTTACAACAATACCAGAGGGTAGATGAGTAATTCTTACTGCCGTTTCTCTTTTGTTGACATGTTGTCCGCCAGGACCAGAAGCTCGATAAAGGTCAATCTTTAAGTCACTAGGATTTATTTTAATCTGGGTTTTTTTTGGCTTTGGCAAAACAGCCACCGTAGTTGTTGAAGTATGAATTCTTCCTAATTTTTCAGTTTCAGGTATTCTTTGAACCCGGTGCACTCCTCCTTCGTATTGCATTTCCGAGAAAACATTACTACCAGATAATTCAAATATTACCTCTTTATAGCCCCCCAAATCACCCAACCTTGAAGCCAAAGTTCTTTGCTTCCAGCCACAAGATTGAGCATATTTTGAATACATTCTAAAAAGATCTTTAGCAAAAAGAGAGGCTTCTTCTCCGCCGGTACCAGCCCGAATTTCAATAATTACAGAATCAATTCTTGGTTCTTCTTCTCTTTTCAACAGGTTATTTAACTCATTTTTTAACTTTTCTTCTTGATTATAGAGATTAGATAATTCACTCTCAGCTAGACCGATAAGAGACGGATTTTCTTTAGCATTTAAAATCGTTTGGTCTTCTTCAATCCTTTTTTTTATATCCTGAAGTTCATTGGTCTTAGTAATGATTTTTTCGAGATAATTCTTTTTTTTTGATAATTCTTCAAAATTTCCCCAATTCGACACCAGCTCAGGGTCACTGAGCTTTTTAATAATGTCGTCGTATTCTTTTTGGGTCTCTTCGGGGCTTACCATGACAAATTTATTTTTGTTTCCGTTTCTTGGCTAATCTCTTTCTGAATCTTTCGACTTGCCCCATCGTATCTATAATTTTCTCTTTACCAGTATAAAAAGGATGGCATTTAGAGCAAATTTCAACTTCAATGTATTCTTTGGTTGAACCAACCTCAAAAGTATTGCCGCAGGCACAAATCACGCGACAATTATTATAGTACTTTGGATGTATATCTTTTTTCATAATAATCAATTAGAACGAAATGAAATTATTAATAATCCGAAATTAAAAATATCCAACCGAAGATTTGCGTTGGAGGTACAATGTTTTCTCAGAATCTATTTCACTACAAATCCACTTATATAATTAGATAGATACCAGACTAATACAAAAAGGAGAATTATACCGGTGAAAAGGTCAAATCTACTCATATAATTTTAGTATAACCTTATTATAGTTATCTGGCTCGAAAAATCAATACTCATAGGAGACTTAGATCTCCATAAGTTTTTTGCACTGACCGAAAGTTCATTCTGAATAATTAAGGTTGGAATCCTATGTGTGCCCCAGATTCTTTGGCTTCTTCAACTGAGCCAAATTTATCTTCATATTTTTTCATATTCTCTTGCAAAACTCCAATCATTTTTTTGAGATGTCGTGGGCTCATTATTACCCTGGAGGCCAAAATTCCCTGAGGCGGAAAGACGGTAAAAAAATCAAGATAAAACTCCTCTTTTGTATGAGAGATCATCATTGAATTAGAGTAGACGCCCTTTAAATCATCATCCTTTGCTTTGATTTTTATTTGTTTTTGTTCCATACTATTAATCTATTATCTTCTACTTAAAGTATAAGTACCATCTGAATTATAGCTGATAGTGTACTGACCCTCAAAGTCATCCTCAAATTGGGCAGAACGACGAAGCCTGGCTTGTTCAAAAAAAACTTTAGCTTCATCATATTGCAAATCTTGAAGAAGATATTTTATCCCATTATAATCCTCATCTTCATATTTAGTTCTATAGCCGTGAATTGATATCTGTTTCATAATGTTTATTAAACGAAATATTAGTAAAGTTAATTTATTTTCGACCTTTTTAAAGAAAAATGTGCTATTCAGTAAAATTTTCGTAGCAAGTGATTTCTTCTAAATCCTTCCTTATTTTTGACGCAGGTTTGTCAGCTGGAAAGCCAAGTGGCATTAAAGCAACTACTTTGTATTTCTCAGGAATTTTAAGAACTTCTTTAACCTCTTTTTGAGAGAAACCTCCCACCCAGCAGGTTCCCAGGCCCTCTTCTACGGCAGATAGGGCAATATGTTCCATAGCAATTCCCAAATCCACCGCATAAGCCGGTACTTCAGAACCCATAATGTAATCAGGATCTAAAGCGACACCAACAATCACCATTGGGGTCTGGGCAATAAATTCTTGATTTCTGGCGGCTTCACTTAGCTGTTTTCTTTTTTCTGGATTTTTGACTACTATAAATTTCCAGTCCTGTTTATTTTTGGCAGAAGGCGCCAGTCTTACAGCCTCCAATATCCTTTTTAGACTTTCTTCCGGCACAGCGTCTGGTTTATAACTTCTTACTGCCCGTCTTGTTTTAACGGCTTCTTGAACATCCATTTTTTTATCTAATTTAATTAATTTCGTAAGTGATAGTTACTGTAACTGTTATTTTATTTTCGCCAGTTTCTATTTGGGGCACTTCAGCCTCGTCTATGCCCGCCATTTCTTCAAATCCTAATCCATAATAGCGGGGGAGAGCACTGCTTTCGCTGAAATTGGTGATTCTGACTAAATTCACTCCCAACTGAGAGGCTAATTTCTTTGCTTTGATTTTGGCTTTGTCGATTGCCTGTTTTCTGGCCTCTGCTTTCAGTTCATCTTGTTTATCAATAGTGAATTGCAGATTTCCGACTTGGTTGGCGCCGGCAGTAGTTGCTCCTTCAATAATTTTACCAATGTTCTTCATATCTCTAATTTTCACTTGAAGACTTTGAGTTATTTCATATCCAACAAGGACTCTTTTTCCTTCAGGATAGAGAGGAATTCCAGTTTCCTTGAACCATTCATAGCGGGGATAAATATTAAAACTAGTGGTTTTTAAGTCTTTTTCTTCAACGCCTTCTTCTTTTGCAGAATCAATGACTCTGTTCATTTTTTCTGTGTTTTTGTTCATTGCTCCAGCAATTGTCTTGGCCTCTGTTTTTACCGAGAAACTGATTAGGGCTAAGTCTGGCTTTGCGTAAATTTCGCCAATATTGGAAATTGTAATTGTATTTTTTGTCTCAATTTCCTGGCCGATATATTTACCTGTTTTGATTTTATTTTGGATATCAACCAGTGTCGAAACAATCAAGACAGCTAGAAATATGTTCAAAAGGACAATAAAGACAGCCAATAAAGCTTTCTTTTTTTCTTTTAAATTTTTAAAATCTTCGTGATCCATAATTATCAATTCTTAATTCCGGAGGGATCAAGGTTCTGAAAACTTTGTTTCCCACGGTTCTTAATTTTATTTTTTCGACCTTTTTTGTGACTTTATATTTCTTTAAGATATTTTCCAAAGCTTTTTAGCCAAAAAACTTACCAATAACAAAAACAAAAGCAATGCCAATTAAAATTAAAAACATATTCAGGAAATTATATTTTTTATGAATTTCTGGAACTAAGTCCGAAGCCCCAATATAGATAAAACTACCAGCAGCAGCGGCCAGTAACCAGCCCAGAACGATTGGCGAAACTCCTTGGATGAATAAAAAAGTTATAATAGCTCCAAAAGGAGTAGCTAAAGCTACGATCCAGGAATAGACTAAAGCTTTGTTTCGAAAAGTTTTATCATGAGTTAATAATGTGTAGATAAAAACACCTTCTGCTGTTTCGTGGAAAATAACGGCCAGAGAAGCCACCAGGCCCACACTAAAGCCGATTCCAAAACCTACTCCAATAATAATTCCATCAATCAAAGAATGAAAGACTATGCCTAAAAAACTGGTAATTCCTAAAGTATGTGTTTCACACTCTTCTTCACGGCAGGAGTGAATAATAATGAAATGTTCTATCAGAAAAAGAAAGATAATAGCGCCGAGAGTCCAGTAAAACCAAACAGGATTAATTTCAATTGCTTCTGGCAATAAGTGAAAAAAAGCACTAGCCAACAAGACCCCAACTGCAAAACTTATCAAAAGCACAGCGTTACGTTTTGTCCATTCTTCAAACCGGCGAACAAGATAAACTCCAAAAATAGTGGAAAGGCCGGCTATAAGGCTATAAATTATAACGTTGATGAACATATTTTATTCTTTATCGTAAATTTTACGCCACCAGAATTTACCCTGCCAGAAACCAAACATAACCCCAGCAATAAAGAGAATGACTGTGCCTATATGATGGACAATGAACCATTGCGACCAGGAGAAACCAAGACTATATTGTGGGAAATCGCGTAGAAGTAGGCCAATATACCAGATTTCGACCAAAGCATGAACTAACAACTGAAGCAATATTCCAAAAAACGTAAAAGCTCCTATATAAATTTTCTTTTTCATTTATTGTTTACTTAATCTTCTCATCTTCAAAATATCATATTTAAGGTTAGGGTTCAAATTTAAAATAAGTTTAAACTGAAAATAAGGACTTGACTATTGTTTTGGGTTTTATAGGAGGTATAATGAGGCAATATGAAAGCTATCAAAGAATTTCTAAAACCGAATTGGGGGAAGGTAGGGATATTTATCGCAATAATAGTATTGGTTTATGTAATGATTTCCCAATTTGAATTCGGAATTACCTTATTGTTTGCCTCAGATAATTGTGGTCGTCTAAATTGTCCTCCGCCATTTGTTCAAGAAGTAAAATTTAACCCTCTCATTTTCCCTTTTGCTAACTTTCTTCACAGAGTAGAAGAATCCTTAAGTAGCCCAATTAATCTATTAGGCATTTTTATCGTTCTACTTTATTACTATCTCCTCGCCTGCCTCATTTATTTCATCATCAAAAAGATTAAACGCTTAATAGTTAAATAATTTCGTCGCTTAAATAACCCCTAGCATCATCCATCGGGGGAGCCATCCTTCGCTAAAACTACGGACGACAAGCCAACCAAAAATCGCCAAGAAGGCGATTTTTTAAATACAACCTTATTTTATTTCAAATCATCTGGTAAAGAATAAAGCGAGGGTTTCTTAATAATAATCTTGTAAATGTTTTCCAGGAAGTCTCCTCCTGCATATCCGATAATAAGAGCTAAAACTGGTGTGAGCTCAAGAATGCCCAAGAAATTAATACCAAGTTCTTTAATAGCTGCTGCTGTCAAAAGACCAACAATTCCTGAAATGAACATCATAACCAAAAAATAGGGGATTTGGAACTTTACATTTTTATATGAGTATTGATGTTTGATAAAGCCAACCAGGCCTCGTAAAACTCCCCCGCCAAACCCAGCAATTAAAATATAAATATACATCTTATTACAATATTTAATTTAGTTATTTTAACCGACCTTATTTTATTATTATACCCCTTTTAATATAGAATAAAAAACCCACAAAATCTCCAAAAGGGCGATTTTTTGGGTTATGGACTACAAGAGAACCTGAAACACCCTACCCAGCGGCACATGCATTAAATACTTTGACTTGATTGTTATATTCACTAACCAGCGCCTCGGCCGCCCCCAGAAGGTTATTATATTGGGTGACCAGAGCATTATACTCTTTAACTTTTCTATTATATCCCGGCCCCCATTTTGGACGCATACGTTGCAGCTCTTTTTGTTTGACTATTAGTTCTCTTTCAAGTTCTTGAAGCTGGATATCGTTACTCTCGATTTGCGCTTTTAAGGATTCTTCAGGTTCTGGGCAGGCGGATAGGGGCAAGCCGAATTCTTGAACCGCAATCCAGGTTGATTTACCCTCAAACATACCTTTTACAGCAGCTACCCCTATCTCTGTATAGCGAGAACTCAGAATATTCGCACGATGCCCTTGGCTATCCATCCATCCTTGCACCACAGCTGTATTGTTCTCGAAATTGCCGAGCGCTAAATTTTCACCAATTGCAATAAATTGATACCCTGCATCATCGGCCAAGCCTCCAACATCAACCCCTAAAGGGGAAACATGGCCAAAATATTGTTTCTCAAACATATCCTGCGCCTTGAGGAAAGCTGCCGTATTCAGTTGCTCGTTCTTTGATAATGGCAGGAATCCATGAGCGTTTCTCTGAATATTGGTTAGTGTAATGATTCCCGAGCGAGTGAGGAAAGATTCTGGGAATTCTTTGGTTGCCCGAAGCGGAGGAGGAGAAGAAACGTCTTTCCTGATTTTTTCAATTGGAAGTTTTGAGATTATTTCTGGGAATATCTCTTCAATGCCTGAGAATTGGGGAAAAAGACGTAAAATATCCACCCGGAAAAAATACAAAATTCCCAAAACAAGAAGCAAAACCAAAATGTATTTAAGATTTTTCATACTTATCTCGTATCCCCCATCCCTAAGCTGGGAGCGGGGTGGCGCGATGTTTTCATCCTACCAAAAAATCGCCCGCCCGTTCACCTAAGTTTTTATGAAAAATTTTGGTGGGTTCGGCATTGTACCCTACCCGACATTAGATTTCCTTTGCTCTAAGCCTGCCAGAGAGGTTCAATTTTGGCTTGCCCCCATACCTATCTTTAGGTAGTGGGGGACCTAAATTTTCAACTGAAACACCCGGCGGAGGGCAATTTTTTGTTTAGGCTTGTCCTGCGATTGTCGAAGGATTAAAAATTCGAAGCTTCTCTAAACCACTTGCCGAATCGGCAATCTTGGCGATGAGCAGGTGGCATATTTTTTCTCAGAAGGGTCACTGCTTCTTCGAAAAGTCCCTGGACATACGAAGGATCTGTTGTTATTTCGTGGAGTTCTTTTCTGAAAGGGAGTCTGTCAATAAATCCGTTTTTCTTGTCAACTATATAAAAAGCCAAATAACCCTTTTTTGGGGTTAAAAAGCCATTTTTTTCTAAAAGAAATGTATAAACATCCATTTGAAGCTGGAAACGGTCATAGATAGTAGGTACCCCTGCTGCCAGTAGATTTGTAATCAAGCGGAGCTAATTTATTATCAGGGAATTCTAAGACATCATCAACCGCCCCCATAAGAGTTGCTTCAAGCTTGGTATCATAGTAACGTATTCCTTCAAAATTACTACGCCATTGATTCAACCTGTTTTGGTCATGAAAGAGTTTTGCCTGGATATTATTTTCAACAATCAAAGGGTGGAGTTTTCCTTTGGCTCGATAGTCATCGAATTCCTGTTTTAAGAGAGTGTCAACAGCTATATTTAAGGCATAGGGGTATGGGGGTGGTCTTTTGATGCCGTGTTTTTTTTCAAGCCAGAAACAGAATGGACACTCCAAAAATAGGCTCAGAGAACTGGGAGACAATTGTACGTGCTTTGTACCGAATCTGCTTTGATTCGGGGTTGATTTATTGCTGTTCATGTTCTTATTTTATCAAAAAACTTACTTAGCATCAATGGTTTTAGTCAAGTTTAATGGAAAATTGAGCTTGACAAAATCATCAAATTTGTTAATATAATAGTAGTCCGAGTAGGCAAGGCAATCGCTGAGCACTCAAGAATTTGAGTACTTGGAGGAAAGTCCGAACATCTACTCCATAATGGGTTAAAAAGATAGCGGCTAACGGCCGTCGCCCGCCTAATTTTATCTAAAAATTAGGCGAGGTAGAGGTGCGAACAGAGACGCCGAAGTCCGAAAGGACTGAGGCGCCAAGCACATAAGTATGTGCTTGGCGAGCTGTCTTATAGGGCGGGGTCGCCCCATCGGCGACCTGCCGAAGAGGCAGATGAAACGGCTAAATCCTTATTAGATGCAAGAACAAATCAAGAGTTCTGGATTCATACAGAATTTCTTGGAAAAAGTGGTTCGCTTGAGCCTTGAAGTAATTCAGGGCCCAGATAGATGATTGCCATGGGTTATCTTGTAAAGGATAATCCAACAGAATTCGGCTTACTGCCTGCTCGGGCTTTTTTTATTGTTTTTAAAAAGAAGATTTGTAAATAATCAATAAAAATTTTAAAATAGAACCACTACTTTCTTTAGCTTAAATTTCATCTTTGACGATGAATCTTAGTCAGATTTTTAATTCTCAAACTAAAACTATTACTTTCGCCGCGATTTTACTCGGTTTTTCAGCTGGTTTCAGCCGACTATTGGGGCTTGTCCGAAATGGTTTATTGGCTGGTTTTTTTGGCACAGGTTCTGAAGTGAATATTTATCTGGCAGCTTTCAGAATCCCTGATTTCGTCTATAATTTTTTAATTGTTGGAGGGCTGACAGTTGCTTTCTTGCCAATATTCTCTGAATATTTCTCAAAGGAAAAAGAAAAAGCCTGGGAGATGGTAAGTTATGTTTTGAATGTTTTTTTGTTTTTACTTATTTTAAGCTCTTTAGTTCTTTTTATTTTAGCTCCGTTCTTGATAAAAATTATTGTCCCTGGTTTTTCAGCCGAAGACCAAAATTTAACAGTTTTTCTTACCAGATTAATGTTTTTAAGTCCGATTTTATTTGGCCTTTCCAGCATATTTTCTGGTGTTTTGCATCATTTTAACCGTTTTTTTATCTATTCTTTAGCCCCTATCTTTTACAATGTTGGCATTATTTTCGGCATTCTGTTTTTTTATCCTATTTTCGGTTTGCCCGGTTTGTCTTACGGAGTAATTTTGGGAGCTTTTTTACACCTGATAATTCAAGTGCCTTCGGTGAGGAATTGCGGTTTTCGTTATAAATTACTTTTCAATTTTAAATATCCTGCGATTAAAAAAATTTTTAGATTAATGATACCCCGTTCTTTTGCTATAGCTGCTCAACAGATAAATCTTATTGTTATCACCGCCATAGCTTCTACTATAGTTGGTGGCATTGCCATTTTTAATTATGCAAATGATCTTCACTATTTTCCGATTGGAATCATTGGCATTCCTTTTGCCTTAGCTGTCTTTCCCGCTCTTTCCAGGAACTGGGCCAAAGGTCAGAAGGAAAAATTTTTGGAAATTTTTTCTTCAGTTTTTCGTCAGATTGTTTTTCTAATTATACCCATAAGCGTTTTAATTTTTATTTTAAGAGCTCAGCTGGTCAGATTGGTTTTGGGAACTTTGGGTCCGGGTAACTTTGACTGGTCAGACACCAGGCTAACAGCCGCTTCTTTGGGACTTTTTTCTATTGGAATTTTAGCTTCAGCTCTAATTCCTTTTATTTCTCGGGCTTTCTTTTCTTTTCAAGACACTAAAACCCCCACCTTAATTGCTGTTGCCTCTGTTGTTATTAATATTATTTTAAGTTTTTCTCTGATTTGGCTTTTAAAATATTCTAGTTATTTCCAAATTTTGATGTCGGATATCCTTAAACTCAAAGGTATTGAAAATATTTCAATTATTGGGCTTCCTTTGGCTTTTTCTTTAGCTGCCATTTTCCAGTTCTTTTTTCTTTTGACCTTTCTTAATAAAAAAATAGACGGATTAAAAGGGAAAGAAATTTTTTCTTCCTTTACAAAAGTTTTTGTTACAAGTCTTTTCATGGGATTTATTGTTTATTTTAGCCTTCGTTTTTTAGACAAATTTTTTATCATAGAAAGAGTCTGGGGGCTTTTTATCCAGACAGCTTTAGCCGGACTTTTAGGAGTTCTATTATATTTTGCCATAGCTTTCATCTTTAAATTTCCCGAACTAACGGCAATTACGGATTCTTTTAAAAAACAGTTTCAAAAAAAGATTGCCCCTTCAGAGATAGAAATAACTAAACCCTCCTAAGTTTTTCTTCAAAAAATTTTGGCGGGCAAACCCTCCTAAATTTTCCTTTGTAAAACTTGGGAGGGTAAATCTTAGAACACCTGTCTTTTATGGAAAATCAAGACAATATTAGAAACTTCTGTATTATTAGTCATATTGATCATGGTAAGTCAACTTTAGCTGACAGATTTTTGGAATTAACCAAGACTGTTCCCAAAGCTAAGATGCGGCCTCAGTATTTAGATCTAATGAGTTTAGAGCAAGAAAAAGGGATAACAATTAAGATGCAGCCGGTGCGAATGTTCTATACCCTGGATGCTAAGCCATATATTTTAAACCTGATTGATACTCCTGGCCATGTTGATTTTACATACGAAGTTTCCCGATCTCTTGCGGCAGTCGAAGGAGCTGTTTTATTAGTTGACGCAGCCAAAGGGATTCAAGCCCAAACTTTAGCCAATTTGGAGTTAGCGAAAAAACCGAGACATCATCTTTCTCCCCATACCATCGCCTCTGACGAGCTACGGGGCGAGTCGTCGGAGCTGCGCGGTAAGCAGGATTTAAGAATTATTCCCGTGGTTAATAAGATAGATCTAGCCCATGCTCAGATTGAGGAAACCAAAACAGAGATCTGCCAGCAACTAGGAGTTTCACCAGAAACTATTCTTTCGATCTCAGCTAAAAACGGAGAAAATGTAGCAGGACTTTTAGAAAAGATAATCAAAGAAATTCCTCCTCCATCGGGTTCTCTGGAAAAACCTTTCCGAGCCTTAATCTTCGATTCTAAATATGACTCCTATAAAGGAGTAATAGTCTATGTGAGAGTATTTGACGGTAGAATCAAAAACAATGAACCCATTTATTTATTGGCAGCTAATACCGAAGGAACAGTAAAAGAAGTAGGATTTTTTTCTCCGGGGCTATCTGCTCAGACAGAATTAAAAGTTGGAGAGATAGGCTACATTGCTACCGGCATTAAAGAGCCGGGAAAAGTGAAAGTGGGGGATACCATTATTAGCTACTCAGCCGTCCAGTCGCCCAGTCACTTAGTAAAGCCCTTGCCTGGTTATTCGGAGCCCAAGCCAGTGGTCTTTGTAAGTTTATATCCAGAAGATCCTAATGATTTTGATTTATTACAGAATGCTCTAAGTAAATTCAGACTAACTGATCCTTCTTTTACTTTCGAGTTAGAAGCTCGAAGGTCTTTGGGCAGAGGATACTTGGGTGGTTTTTTAGGCACCTTGCATGCTGAGATCGTGGTGGAAAGACTCCAACAGGAATTCGGTCTTAATTTAATAGTTAGTGCCCCTCAAGTTTCCTACAAGATTTTAGACAAGAAAGGCAGAGAAATTTCTATTAAGACAGCCGCTGATTGGCCCGTTTCGTCTGACGAGCGAATGATAGGAGGCGGGTTAAATCCTTCAGATATTCAAGAGATTCAAGAGCCTTGGGTTGAACTGGAGATAATCACCCCCTTGAATTATTTAGGACAAGTTTTGGGAATTCTCTCCAAATTAAAAGGCATTCATAAAACCAAGAAATATTTAAGCCCGGAGAAAGTACTTTTAATTTTTGAAGCTCCTTTCAGAGAAATTATCTCTGATTTTTATGACAAGCTAAAAGGAGTAACCCAGGGTTATGCTTCTTTGAATTACCATTTTTTGGAGTATCGAATGGGAGATTTGGTCAAATTGGAAGTTTTAATTGCCGGTAGAAAAGAAGAATCTTTTTCCAAAATTGTTTCCGAAAGTCAGGCTCATCAAGAGGGCAAAAAAATTGTTACGAAATTGAAAGAGATTTTGCCTTCCCAGCAGTTTTCCGTTCCTTTGCAGGCCTTAATTTCCGGGAAAATTGTTGCCAGAGAAACATTAAGGGCCAGGGGAAAAGACGTAATAGCTCCTCTCTATGGAGGTGACTATACCAGAAAGAAAAAACTTTTAGAAAAACAGAAAAAAGGAAAAAAAGAATTAAAAGAAAAAGGGAAGGTAAGAATTCCCCAGAAAGTCTTTTTAGAAATGCTTAAAAGCTAATTATTGTTTCCAAGATATTAGCTTTAAAATCCCAAATCCTTGTGCTATATTAATAAAGGCGCATTAGAGGAGCTATCAAAAAACCAACCATACTTAAGACAACCAAGGAGATTAGGACAATCCAGACTAGTTTTAGAATTGATTTTCCTCGTAATTTCGGCATATTAGAATATGATAACAAAAAAAACAAAAAGAAGAAAATCATATCCAGCGATATTGTTTTCTTTTTTTTCCGTTATTTTTGTTTTCGGGATAGTTGGTTTTCTAATCTTTTCTAATTGGAAAACTAACCAACAGAGAAAAGAATTTAACCTGAGAATCGAATTTCTTCAACAAGAGATCAGCGTTTTATCAGAGAAAAAACAAGAGTTAGAAGCCTTGGCTTCACAACTTGGTAGAGAGGAGTATTTGGAAAAAGTGGCCAGAGAACAGCTTAATCTTCAAAAATCAGACGAAAAAGTAGTGGCAATTTTATCTCCAGAAGAAGAAGAAAATAAAGAAACTCAAAAGAAAAAGAGTTTTTGGCAAAGAATATTGGAAAAGATAAGCTTTTGATGCGGGTGTCGTATAACGGTTATTATAACTCCTTCCCAAGGAGTGGACGGCGGTTCGACTCCGCTCACCCGCTCCGTAATCCCACAGAAAGATTTTTTACCTATTTCGCAATGGGCTTCCGCAATGGAAACCCATTGCGAAGTCGATGCGGGACAGGGAGCAATTTTATACTGAGCCAGAGTAGCTCAGCGGTAGAGCAATCGCTTCGTAAGCGATAGGTCGTGAGTTCAAGTCTCACCTCTGGCTTAACTAGATCATGGGTTTCTCGTACCGGAATAAAGAAGCAAGCGTTAAAATAGGAATACTAAATGTTATCTGTATGGACGAAATACGGAAAACACGGTAAAATAAAGAAGTAAAAACATGACAAAGAAAAAAATTTTAATCTTAATTATAATTTCAATCATCACAGTTGTCGGCCTCTATTTTCTTTTTTTCAAGAAAGAGAAGGTCGAGTATTCTTTAGTAGAGGTTATTATAGGAAACATTATCCAAGAAGTTTCAGAAACAGGATCTGTGAAAGTGGGAGAGGAAATAAACCTTGGTTTTAGAAATGCTGGGAGAATTGAGAAAATTTATGTTGAGGTGGGGAATTCAGTTAAATCAGGGCAGAGTTTGGCAAAATTAGATACCGCCCAATTTATTATTCAACTGAGAGAAGCTCAAGCCGCCTTAGAAGTAGCTCAGGCTCAATTCGATAAATTATTAGCAGGATCTACTCCCGAGGAAATTCAGGTTGCTAAAACCGCCGTTTTGAACGCCCAAAATACTCTTGATGATGCTAAACAAAACCTGGAAGACGTAAAGGCTGATGCCACAGAAGACTCAGGCGCAGCTTACGAAGATGCTCTAAATATCCTAGACGATTCTTACTTGAAAGCCTACAACGCCTATAATGATGTAAGCGATATTCAGAGAACTTATTTTAGTGGCAATGATCAAGAGGGCCTTTCTGTTCAAGAAAACAAAAACAAGATAAATAATAATTTGAACCAGGCAAAAAATTATTTAGATATTGCCAAAAACAATTTTAACAATGAAAATATTGATAGTGCCCTATCTGAGTTTAAAACCGCTTTGGGTAATATTTATGATGCCCTAACCGTTATTAGAGAAAAAACCGAGGCTGTTAGCTATCGAAATACAGTAACTTCAACCGATAAAACTTCTTTAGATACCCATAGAACAAATATTAATACAGCCCTTACCAATGTTGTGAATTCTCAACAGGCCATTTCTTCTACTCAAATAACGAACGAAAGCGATATTAATACTGCAGAAGCTGCGGTTTCTTCGGCCGAAGGAAATTTAAAGGCAGCTGAAGACCAGTTAGCTCTTACCAAAGCCGGTCCTTCACAAGAAGAAATTAATTTATATCAAGCCCAAGTAAGACAGGCTCAAGCCAAGGTGAATTTATTACAAAATCAGATCCAAGAAGCTACGATAGTCAGTCCTACCAAAGGGCAGATTACTAAAATTGAAAAGAGGATAGGAGAAATGGCTCAGCCAACAGAGGCTGTGATTTTTTTACTTCCGGCAGTTCCATTTCAGGTAGAAGTAGATATTTACGAAGAAGATATTGTTAAAGTGAAAACAGGCAATCAGGTTGAGATTACTTTGGCCGCTTTTCCAGATAAGATCTTCGAAGGGATGGTAATTTCTATAGATCCTGCTGAAAAACTGGTTGAAGGAATAGTTTATTATGAAGTTACTATTGATTTTATGGAATTTCCTCAAGAAATTAAGCCCGGTATGACAACTGATATTATTATAAAAACCGCTTCAAGAAAAAATGTTTTAGTTATTCCTGAAGAAACGATAATAAAGAAAGATATCAAAGTAACAGTCCGAATTGTAAGCGGTGATGTTCTTGAACCAAAGGAAATTGTGATTGGTCTGATAGGAAGTGATGGGATGGTAGAAGTCATTTCTGGCTTGAGCGAAGGAGAAGAAGTGGTTTTAGAATAAAATCTATGGCCGGAAAACTTTTAATCAAATTAGAAAACGTTTGGAAGATTTATCAGCTAGGGAAAGTGGAACTTACCGTATTAAGAGGAATAAGCCTGGAGATTGCTCCAGGTAGTTTTGTGTCGATTTTGGGCCCTTCTGGTTCTGGAAAATCTACGCTTTTGAATATGATCGGTGTTTTAGATATACCGACCAAGGGAAAAGTTTTTTTAGCCGGTCAAGACATTTCACAACTTTCAGAAGATGAATTAGCTCAGATTAGAGGTAAGAAAGTTGGTTTTATTTTTCAACAGTTCAATCTATTGCCAAACCTTAGTGCCCTTGAGAACGTAATGATGCCAATGCTTTTTCAGGGTGTTTCTCAAGAAAAAAGAAAAGAAAGAGCAGAATTTTTACTTGAGTCGGTCGGCTTAAAAGAGCGATTGGAACACAGGCCCTCCGAACTTTCAGGGGGCGAACAACAAAGAATAGCTATTGCCAGATCCTTAGCTAATGATCCAGAAATAGTTATTGCTGATGAGCCAACTGGTAATTTAGATTCAAAAACGGGGGAGAAGGTTATGGAAGTTTTAGTTAATCTTCACATAAAAGAAGGAAAGACTATTATCGTTGTAACCCATGATCCTAACATTGCAGATTACAGCGAAAAAGTAATAAGTATTAAAGATGGCCAAATAGTATCAGATCATTTAAGCAAAAAGGAAATTCTCTGGCAGGGTAAAAAATAAAATGTGGGTAGAATATTTTAGACTAGCAATTAGAAATCTTAGAACCAGACCATTAAGAAGTTGGCTGACGATTTTAGGTATTGTCATCGGTGTTTTCTTGATAATGTCGTTGTTTTCTTTAAGTCAGGGATTAAAAGATACCGTTCTTCAGCAATTAAGGGCGATAGGTAAGGATATTGTTATGATTATTCCTGGTGACATTTCTGATATATTCACTACCCTTATGGGAGCAGTGGAGTTAACCGAAGAAGATTTAAGGGCGATAGAGAAAACCAAGGGGGTGGAGGCAGTTATTCCATGGGTTTATAAGGGAGAAGTTATGAAGTATCAGGGTGAAAGTAAAACTGTTATCCTTTTAGGAATGCCCTTACAACATATTGATATTATAAAAAATGACCTAGGAATGAACACATCTGAAGGTCGTTGGCCTCAGGCCGGCAAAAGAGAGCTTCTGGTTGGCAGTGTGGTGTCAGAAAATGTTTTCCCCGGTTTAAAAATCAATACTCAGGCCACTATAAAGGGGCAGAGATTTGAAGTTGTTGGAATATTAAAGTCTTTGGGAAATAGCCAAGACGATTCGATGATAAGTATGGATTTAAATGTTTTCCGTCAGATTACAGGCAAGAAAAAAGGAGCACCCCAGGCTATGGCTAAAATTGCGGCAGGTTATAATCCCGAAGAGGTAGCAGAAGATATAAAAGAAAACCTTAAAAAAACGAGAAAAAGACAAAGAGGCGAAGAAGAGGCTTCATTTTCTGTTTTAACCAATGAGGCAATGTCTGCGATGGTTGGTAGTATTATGGGAATAATTCAAATTGCAGTTTTTGCTTTTGCTAGTATTGCCATTCTTGTCGGTGGAATTGGCATAATGAACACGATGTATACTTCGGTTCGTGAAAGGACCAAAGAAATTGGGATTATGAAGGCTGTGGGAGCTAAAAGATCGGCTATCACCCTTATTTTCTTAATTGAGTCAGGCGTTATTGGCGTGGTGGGGGGATTAGGTGGAATGGTGCTTGGATTGGGATTAGCTAAATTAATTGAAATTGTTAGCCAATTTGGCGGTACTTCTTATATTTCCGCTTCCATCTCACCTGGCATTATTATTTTTGGTTTAACATTTTCCTTTTTACTTGGGAGTATCTCTGGTTTTTTACCAGCTAGAAATGCAGCAAGCTTAAAGCCGGTTGACGCCTTAAGATACGAATAAATAAAATCCTCTGTTTAAATGAAAAAACCTGAGAAAAAATATTCAATAGGTATTTTTGATTCAGGTTTCGGGGGATTAGGCATTCTTAAGGAGATAACGAAAAAATTACCAGAATATGACTACATTTATCTGGGCGATACAGCAAGGACGCCTTATGGTAATCGTTCTCAGGAAACAATTCATAGTTTCACCAACCAAGCAGTTGACTTTCTTTTTAAAAAAGGTTGTCAGTTAATAATTTTAGCTTGCAACACTGCTTCTAGCGAAGCCCTTCGGAAAATTCAGCAAGAATATTTACCAAGATATTATCCCAAAAAGAGAGTTTTGGGAGTAATTATTCCAGCTGTAGAAGCAGCCCTTGAACTGAATGATAATAATCGTATCGGCGTAATTGGAACAGAAAGTACTGTGCACTCCGGAGTATTCAAGAGAGAACTCAAGAAACTTAATCCAGAAATAAAGGTTTTTCAAATAGCCTGTCCTTTACTTGTGCCAATAGTGGAGGCTGGTGAACAAAACTCTAAAGCATCTGATTTAATTCTTAAAAATTACCTTAACCTTTTAGTTAGAAGAAATATTGACACTTTAATTTTAGGTTGTACGCATTACGAAATATTAGAGAATAAAATTAGAAAAATTATTGGCCCCAAAATAAAAATTGTTACAGAGAACAAAATAGTAGCTGAAAAACTAAAGGATTACTTAAGGAGACACCCGGAAATAGAGAAAACTCTTACTAAAAATAAAAGTATAGATTTTCTCACCACTGATTTAACTGATAAATTTAAAATTTTAGGCAGTAAATTTTTAGGCAGGACAATTTTACCAAAAAAAGTGGAATTAAGATGAAATATGTAATTTGTCATTATAGTGAGATAGGATTGAAGGGTAAAAATCGGAAATTTTTTGAGGAAAAGTTGATAGAGAATATAAAGCGGGTTTTAAGGCCGAAATATTTTGTTTTTGTAAAACGAATTTCCGGGAGAATTATCGTACAATTAACTAAAAAAGGAGAAGAAAGCGAAAAAGAAATTAATGAAGCTTTGAAAAATGTTTTTGGTATGGCTTACTTTTCTTTAGTGATTAGTTCTCCCCAAAAAATAAGGAGTATCCGAGAAAAAGCTTTAGAGATTTTGAGAGACTCCGAATATCATAAATTCCTTGGATTTGGCTACCCCACACTACAACCTTCGGTTGAGTACGGGGCACGCGGGGTAAGCAGAAAATTTAAGACTTTTAGGATTTCTACTCAAAGATCAAAGAAAGATTTTCATTTGACTTCCCAGCAAATCAACGAGAAAGTGGGGGAGTACATACTGCAAAAAACAAAATTCAGGGTAGACTTAAAAAGGCCGGATATAACATGTTTTATTGAGATAGTTGAAAAATACGCCTTTTTGTATTTGAAAAAAATTAGAGGCTTGGGTGGCCTGCCAGTGAGCGTGAGCGGAAGGGCAATAGTTCTTTTATCTGGGGGTATTGATTCACCGGTGGCTGGTTTTTTGGCGATGAAGCGGGGAATAAAAGCTATTTTTTTACACTTTCATGCTCGTCCTTTTACTTCTGAAGCATCAATCGAAAAAACAAAAAGAATCGTTGAACTTTTAAGTAAATATCAAGGGAAATCTAAGCTTTACCTTGTTCCTTTCGCCGAAGCTCAGAAAGAGATCTTACTCAAAACACCAACTAAATTAAGAGTGATTCTTTATCGGAGAGTTATGTTTCAAATTGCCGCAAAAATAGCTGAAAAAGAAAAGGCTTTAGTGATATTTACTGGTGAAAGCGTGGGACAAGTTGCTTCCCAGACCTTAGAGAATATAAAGGCGATTGAAGCTGCCGTTCATTTGCCGGTTTTCCGTCCCTTAATCAGCCAAGATAAAGAAGAAATTATTCAGAAAGCCAAAGAAATTGGTACTTTTGAAATTTCTATTTTGCCGCATCAAGATTGCTGCTCAAGATTTTTACCCCGCCATCCAGAAACTAGAGCTAAATTAGAAGAGGTGATAAAAGCAGAAAAGAAGCTAAATATTAGAAAATTGATCCAAGGAGCCGTTAAGAAATCTTCTCTGATTGAAATTTAAGAGTCGATCCTTCGACAGGCTCAGGACCAAGGCTGAGTTTATCGCCCTTCAAATTCTTCAGGGCGACCCTGAATTGATTGAATGGGTCGAAGCCTTGACTTCAACTCTTGCTTAAATTAAGCTAATATAAGGCTGTGGATAAGTATCCCACACCAATTTTGCAAGATTTGCTACGGTGGCACACCCTGAACTAGAACAAAGTTCAATTCAGGGCAAGCTCCTTCCCTTTGCAATAAGTTATGGACTACTTGCCCCGTACCGAACAGAAGGTTCTGGTATGGGGTTCAGCCACTGTGCCACAAGCAGTTTTTACCCGTATTACTGGATAGGAAAGTTTTAACCTATAAGCACGACAAAATTGATACGGGGCAAAGGAATCCACGAATAACAAGGAAAAGGTCGATCAAATCTAAAAATTTAAAATTTACAACCTATAAAAAAATTATGGAAGCTTATTGCGTAAAATGTAAAGCCAAAAGAGAGATACAGGACGAAAAAGAAATAGCCATGAAGGGAAAGGGAGGAACAAAAAGAAGAGCCTTGACCGGAACTTGTCCGAAGTGCGGAACAAAGATGTTCAGGATTTTGGGCAACAAGTAGGAATAGGAATAAGATAATAACATTTAAAATAATAATTTTAGCCAAAACCCCGAATAAGGGTTTGGCTTTTATTTTTTTATAGTAAAATTTAAATGAAAAAATGTTTAATTATTGAAGTTTTTTAACTCATTCCGAGCACGACCACTCAAAAGTTTGGAATATTATATTCCCTTTCACATAGAGGTGAGAGTATAAACTTTAATAGAAAAGGAAAAGAGCTTGTCGAAGTTCAGCCTCGTAAGATTGTTTGACAAAGATTCTTCTATTCCGATATAATAAAATTGATGAAAAAGAAAAATATTACAATTGATACTTTGACAAAAATGATAGCCAAAGGTTTTGAGGAAACCGCAAAGAAGAAAGATGTAGATAAACGATTCGATAAGGTTGAAAGTCGTCTTGAAAGAATTGAAAAACTTCTTATCGTTGATCATCGTCGGAGAATAGAAAAATTAGAAATTGCAGCAAAAGAATTAAGAGAATTGTTAGCTGTAAGATAGCTTGAAGAAAGTATCATTTGAGATAAG
The DNA here is from genome assembly GCA_011050465.1 of Candidatus Nealsonbacteria bacterium. Taxonomy (NCBI): domain Bacteria; phylum Candidatus Nealsoniibacteriota; species Candidatus Nealsoniibacteriota bacterium. Next base: position 32,802 of record DRFQ01000005.1, read on the forward strand.
TCCACTGCCCGAGAGTGATTCTTGGGTTTTTGTTTTAAATAACGATTAACTGAACTATGGCTCACGCAGTGTGATATATCGAACAAAGTTCGTTATAATATAACCAATGAAAAAGAATAATGCTGTTTTCATTATTTTAGGCCTCTTGTTTTTCTTCAATATCTTTGCCTGGGTTGTTGTTTACGACCTAAGCCAGCCAAGATTTCTGGAAGTTACTTTCTTTGACGTAGGCCAGGGAGATGCTATTTTTATTGAAACTCCCCAAGGACATCAGATTCTAATTGACGGCGGGCCAGATTCAACTGTCTTAGAGAAATTGGGAAAGGAAATGCCTTTCTGGGACAGGACGATTGACCTTGTGATTTTGACTCATCCCGAGCACGACCATTTTGCCGGTTTGCTGCAGGTTTTGAAAAGATACAAAATTGATTATATTTTGTGGACAGGAATTATAAGAGATACTAACGAGTATCAAGAATGGAGGAGATTGATCGAAGAGGAAAAAGCAGAAATTAAAATTGCCAAAGCCGGTCAGAAGATTAAATTAACTGACAATATTTATATTGATATTTTACATCCTTTCGAAAACTTAGAAGGCCAGGAATCCAAAAATAGCAACAATACTTCGATTATTAACTTCTTGGTTTTCGGTCAACACTCCTGGCTTTTTACAGGAGATGCTTATAAATCAGTAGAAAAAGAGCTTATTAAAAAGAACACCGATCTTACCGCCGACATTTTAAAAATTGGCCATCATGGAAGCAAAACTTCGACAGCTCCGGAATTTATTGAGCAGATTTCGCCAGAAATTGCTGTTATTTCAGCGGGGAGAGACAACAGATACGGACATCCTAGCCAAGAAGTTTTGGAAATATTGGAAAGCCATGGTATAAGAGTTCTAAGAACAGATATCGATGGAGATATAAAAATTATTTCTGATGGAATGGATATAATAATCAAATAGCGTTCAGCAACGAAGCCCCAAAGTTACAGTTTACCGTTCGGCAATCTACTTCAAAGGACCGCAGAATTTCCCACTGAGAAATTCTGCTTAGTCCTCGGCCTGCTCGTCGCCCTTGGCGACACCGTGGCCGCAGGCCTGCGGATGTCCTTTTTAGTAGTTGCCTCGCTTAAAAGTTATTCGTATATTCGTACTGATTCGTAATACAAACCGGTCGCTCAGCTCCCTGTAATTACTCCGTAATTAAGCAAACCGGTCGCTCAGCTTCCTGTCATTACTGAGCCATTAATCGTAAGGTTATGCAATTCCCGATTTTTAAAACTAAAACAAAGAGCAATCAGACCTTTAATCTAACCTATGCCAAAGAAAGAAAGGCTTATTTTGAGTTGAAAGCAGGAAAAGAGATCAAAAAATTAAGAAATTATCTAAATAAAAACAATACTTTTATTGCTTATCTTTTAGGAAAAAAGAATTCTGGCAAAGGGACTTATACGAAACTTTTCATGGAAGCGGTCGATGATAAAAAAGTAGCTTCAATTTCGATTGGCGATCTTGTAAGAAGAACTCACCAAGAAATGACTAATGAGAATAAGAAAAAAGAATTGATTAATTTCCTCGAAAAACATTATCGGGGTTTTATTCCGATTAAAGATGCTATGCAGGCTTTGTTAAAAAGAAATACTGAATCTCTTTTGCCGACTGAATTTATTTTGGCTTTGGTTAAGAAAGAAATAATGGCGATGAAGAAAAAGGCTCTTTTTATTGATGGTTTTCCCAGAGAATTAGATCAAGTTTCCTATTCTCTTTTCTTCCGTGACCTTATTGATTACCGAACAGATCCTGATATTTTTGTTTTAATTGATGTTCCAGAGTCTGTGATTAGCGAAAGAATGAAATGGCGGGTAGTCTGTCCCCATTGCCATAACTCAAAGAATTTGAAACTTTATTTGAGTAAGGAAATAAAATATGATAAGGGAAGCAAAAAATTTTATTTTATTTGTGACAGTCCACAATGCCAAGCAATTAAGATGATCTCGAAAGAAGGCGACAAGCTGGGGACAAAACCAATAAGAAAAAGACTAAAATTAGATGAAGAATTAATAAAGCAGGCCCTTTCTCTCCATGGGATTCCGAAGGTTCTTTTGAGAAATTCTATACCAGTCAAAGAAGCAAAAAAATATGTTGATGATTATGAAATTACCCCCGAATATCATTATAAATGGGATGCTAAATCCAAAATGGTGAAAATAACTGAGAAGTCTTGGGCAGTCTTAGATGACGAAAGGGTTTCTTCTTATAGTTTGTTGCCCCCTCCGGTAGCAGTATCATTGATTAAACAAATGGCAAATATTCTTTGTCCTTAACTTTCTAAATCAGACTAAAGGATAATGTGGGGATAAACTATGGATTTATCGAGAAATTCAATTTAATTTTATCTCTTGACTGATAACCTTGAAAGAGATAAAATTAAAGTGCCCTGTAAGCTTCTTTTTAGCTAAATTCTGGGACAAAAGTTCTTTTTTGGGAGTCCTATATTTCTTGAGCCTGTGGGTTCAAGTTGCGGATACCCACCTAGATATATTTGCCAGAATATTTACTAGAAAGAAGAACGGGGCACCAAAAAAAACACCACATTGTGGTGTTTTTTTGGTACTCGTTAAAATCTCAGAACATATTATCGGGGCACTGGGATTCGAACCCAGAATCTTACGCACCCCATGCGCAAATGTTAACCATTACACCATGCCCCGAAAATTTTGGTGCGGGACCCAGTCTTGTGCACTATCGCCATACTACGCCCCGTTAGAAATTATTTATACTTGTCTCTTGCTTTAATACACTTCGTACAAGCTAAAATCCTTTTACCGGATGGCAACTTTAACCATTGCAAATTTGGGTATTGCCTTCTTTTTACAGTAGGGTTATATCTTCCTCGAAGTTTTATTCTTCGCCACACCAGAGTTGATCCTTTTTCGCAGATTGCGCATTTTTTAGCCATAGTAAATTTATTTTATCAGAAGATTTCTTTTTTTACAAGACTAATGCTATAATATTTTATTAATAAAAAGTTATGGAATATTTATTTATTATCATTATTCTGATTTTCTCCATAGTTATCCATGAAGTTTCTCATGGAGCAGTAGCTAATCTTTTAGGTGATCCGACAGCTAAACACGCCGGCCGCCTTACTTTAAATCCAATCAAACATTTAGATCCGATGGGTTCTGTTATTTTGCCATTACTTTTGATTTTGATAAAAAGCCCGTTTCTATTCGGCTGGGCAAAACCAGTACCGATTAACCCTTATAATTTCCGGGACCAAAAATACGGTTCGGCAAAAACAGCTTTAGCAGGACCTGCCGCAAATCTAATCTTAGCTTTAATTTTCGGATTAGCTTTACGATTTCTTCCGGCCCCGATAGTTTCTTCCGGACTAGTCTTCATGTTTTCTTACATTGTTTATATTAACCTGCTTTTAGCCATATTTAATTTATTACCCATTCCTCCCCTCGATGGTTCCCATCTTTTATATACTTTTCTGCCATATTCAATGGAAAACATAAAAGTCTTTTTGAACCAATTCGGTATATTCATTTTATTCTTTATTATTTTCTTTCTCTTTCGGTGGGTAATTTTAATTATCAATTGGCTTTTTGCATTAATCGTTGGCACACCACTTTTTAGTTGACACTTCAATAAGCGTAACGTCAGCCTTGAACTGGCCGGATGAGTTGACATTTTTAAACTTATTTGCTAAATTATACTGGACTGGAAGCGCTCAGCGCTTAATTATTTTTGAGCGAGCGTTAGTGCTCGGTGCCAACTTTATTCACTTTGTTCATAAAATTGTCATGCCCACCATTCACCAATTAATTAAAAAAGAAAGAAGAAAGGCAAAGAAGCGTCACAAGACGCCGGCTTTAACATTTGGCTTTAATGTTTTAAAAAACAGACCGAAAGAATATTCTTCCCCTTTCAAAAGGGGAGTTTGCCTTAAAGTTTTCACTGTAACCCCCAAGAAACCAAATTCAGCTTTAAGAAAAGTAGCCAGAGTAAGGTTAACCAATGGGATGGAGGTGACAGCTTATATTCCCGGAGAAGGACACAATTTACAAGAACACTCGGTGGTTTTACTTCGAGGAGGAAGAGCCAAAGATTTGCCGGGGGTGAGATATCATATTGTTCGTGGTGTTATCGATACGTCGGGGGTAGAAGGAAGGAAGCAGAAAAGAAGTAAATATGGAGCAAAGAAAGAAAAATAAAAGGCAAAATTTATGAGTCGAAAAAGAAAGGAAAAAAGAATAATTCTACCAGACCCTGTCTATAATAATGTTAATGTTGAAAAATTTATTAATCAGATAATGCGACGGGGTAAAAAAACCATAGCCAGAAAGATTGTTTATGGAGCTTTTGACGGAATTAAAGAAAAAACCAAAAAAGAGCCTTTAGAGATTTTTGAGAAAGCTATTCAGAATGCAGCTCCTTTGCTTGAGGTGAAACCCAAGAGAATCGGAGGAGCAACCTATCAGGTTCCGAGAGAAGTTAGAGGAGATAGAAGGTTGACTTTAGCCGTACGCTGGATTATTCAGGCAGCTAGATCGAGAAAGGGCAAGCCCATGAAAGAAAAATTAGCCGTAGAATTAATTGAAGCTTCACAGAATACCGGGGTTGCAATAAAGAGAAGACACGACACGCACCGTATGGCCGAAGCAAACAGAGCATTTGCCCATTTCGCCCGATAGTGTGCCCGGCAACGAAGTCTCAAAGTAAACGTTCGGAAATATGACCCCGCCCCTAAAACTTGAGGTGGACGATTAATGATAGGAATTTAAGTCTAATTCATTTTTTTGTTTCATTCGTATCTCAATAGGCATAGGAGCGGGGTCAATTTCC
>DRFQ01000006.1 GCA_011050465.1 Candidatus Nealsonbacteria bacterium
ATGTTATATATGTCTGATGATATTGAAGTTAAGGATGGAAAAATGTATGGAGGGTGGCGGAAACCTCAAAATCTCTATAGGGGTATGAAAACCTCAATTCATGACGATGCTACTGCAAAGAGCGTAGGGATGCGTGGTGGGACAATTCCAGGCACAATTCACCTGAGTCTGTTCTCACCTTTAGGTCAAAAAATATTTGGTGATCGATGGTTTGAGAAAGGAGCGATAAGTATGTATTATACATTTGCTACAGTTGATGAAGAAGAAGTAAGAGCAATCATCGAATTGCCCTCCGATACAACTGAAGAGATGCTACCCATTGCTACAAATGATGTGCAATTTAAAGCGTGGGGTGAGCTGAAAAATGGCCAACAGATAATGACGGGAACGATTTCTATTGGTGAACCAAAGGAACCGTCATATTTGCAAGCTATTGAACTAAAAAATAGTAAACCAGAGGATTTACGTATTTTAGCTGACTATAAAGTTGGAGATGTGCTTGCTCCTGAAGAAATATTAATTACTCAAGAAGCCGCGACTAAGGGATTACCATCAATAACCGATCGAATTGATTATTATAAAGGAAAATCACCGTGGGGTAATGCAATTCTGTCACCCACTGCTATGTATGGCACTATGGCGTTTTTTACAAAAGACCACGACCCCAAGTGGGACAAGGGTGTAGCTTTTTTTGGCGCTACTGAAATAAAGAATATCAATGGGCCAACACAAGTAGATGTTCCTTATATTGCTAAAGGGAAGGTCGCTTGTGTAGGGGTCTCCCGTAAAACTGAGTATTTTTGGCTTGATTCTACTCTGGAAGAAAAAGAAACGGGAAAAGTAGTCGCATCGATGCGTCATTTGAATCGCTATATGAAAGCAGGATCTTCACTTTATAAAGATTAATCATAAGAAGAAATAATACATTCGACGTAAATCTGATTATTACAATATTTTATTCTTTTATTTTGTCAATTTCTACAAGCCCTGTTGTACTTATCTTTGCCAGAGTCAAGAGAAAAATCTTGTATAGTTTTTGAAAAAAAATTTAGTAAACTTTAAATTTTCTCTGAATATTTATACACGAAAAGAAAAATTTGTCTTATATTATGAATCCCTCACGTTTGCAAGTCATAAATCAGCTAGAAAACTCAGAAGAGCCATCTATTAGATATTCGACAGCTCTCTATCGTGATCATGAAGATCCCAACTCTTTGAAAATGCGAGAATTACAAGAAGAGATCAGAAATTCCCCAAGGGTTCAATCTTTACTTTCCCAGGTGAATGGAGTTTACGTTAAATGGCAAGGAGCCCACTGGGTGTTAAGCCTTTTAGCGGAATTACATTATCCTTCAGGTGACGATTCATTGCTACCCCTTCGTGATCAAGTTTATAATTGGTTATTTTCACCAAAATTTTTAAAAAAAATTAAAACCATCCGTGGTAAAGTCCGACGGTGCACATCTCAAGAAGGAAATGCTATTTACTTTTCTCATAAACTGGGATTAATTGATGACCGAACAGAACAATTAGTGGATCGTTTATTAAAATTTCAATGGTCTGATGGGGGATGGAATTGTGATAAGAACCCTGAAGCACGCTGTTCATCCTACCATGAAAGCTTAATACCACTTCGGGCA
>DRFQ01000007.1 GCA_011050465.1 Candidatus Nealsonbacteria bacterium
AAATCCTCCGGTCTTCGATAGTCATTCCTTTTGGGGCTTTACGAGAAAGGAGTGGCATATCATTTTTCACCTGCTCTCGATATGCAATTCGTTCTATTGTAATAGCAGTTTCCTCAAGATTTCGAGTGGGGATTACTGAAATTCCAAGCTTATATGAGATAAAGGCAAGGGCTCCGTAAATTGATGAGATTTTCATTCCTACTTTCTTGAAAACGTTATCATTTAATCCTTCTAAGATTAATATGGGCGTCAAATAGGTGTCCTTTAAGCGAATTAACTGTTCAAAAAGGCGATTGTCCATAATAGATGAGACAAAATCAAATCCTTCTTTTCTTTCGATAGCTACCTCTTCTGAGATAATAATATCTGCTATATCTAACTGTTCCGAAACGTAAGTGATGATATCCTTCTTTTTATCTAAAAGAGCTTTTAATTTACGCTCCCTATTATCTACTATGATGTGGAGCAAATCTTTAGGTGGATTGTCTTTTACAGGAAGTTTATTTAGTGTCATGATAGGGTAATATTTCTTGAGTTTATAAAAGAAAAATAATTCAAAAAAATAGAGGAGGTATGAAATTTATAGATTTCCAACAAGTTTAGTTTAGATTTTAGTCTTGCATTCTGAAATATGTTTGCATTGTTTCTTACGGAAGGTAAATTGAGGGCATGTACAACTCCAAGAACCATCAGCTTTTAATGTTATAGTATACGATTTATTCGCATTACTGGAGCTCTTTACTATCCAATGCTTATCCTTAGCGGTGGATTTTACTTTACTCTTCTCAAGTTTTCCAATAGTAACGTGGCGTATGAATTTCACTAAGAGACCTTGAAACTTGTCTTTAATCAGCTTACCTTTCACTTCAATCCTATCCCCAATCTTCAATAAACTTTTGGTATATAACCCTTCACTCAGCCTAATCGTTAATTCTGGTACGGTCTTTTTCTCGACTATTGCATCTTTCAAGGTTAGTAGATAATAAGCAGTTTCTTTTCCCTCATACTCATATGACTTTCTTTCGGATCTTAAGATTTCTCCATTTTTTACTGATATTTCAGAACCGATATATTCCTGGAGTAGAAAATTATCAGAGGCTTTATCGGTTAGTAGTAGGGCTCCTGATTTTGTCTCTATAATTTCGATATTTTCAATTTTTCTGATAAATTCTTGGGGCAATTCAAACAAGGTCCAGTTAGAGATGTTGAAAAAGTTTTTTTTAAAAGAGAATATGACACCTAACCAAAAATGCCCGCACATCCCCCCACTTGAACCAAGCGAACAATCACAATCGAATTCAAGATCTGAGATATTTTTATCAGTAATGCAAACAAATGCTTTAGACATCTCTTTATACCACTCAAAATCTATCTCAATCTCCCCCGCTTGTTCATTCACGACCCGGAATCCTTTAATTGTGTTTGTCATGGAAGAGTTTATCATATTAAACGCACTATCGATACCTTTAGAGATCCACTTTCTTTCATTTTCTCTTACTACGTCCTCCAACTCCTCTTCTGATAAAGAGGATAAAACAAGTTCTACTAAATCGGACTTCTTTTTGGCGGAGAATCCTTTTATTTTGAGGTTTCTACAAATTTGTTTTAGTTCATCTGCGGTCGCAGTCTGGAATAATAGTTTAAGATTTGCTTCGTTAATTTTTAATCACTTCCTTTCA